>JAQCCA010000056.1 GCA_027621155.1 Pseudomonadota bacterium
AGCCATCATGGTTAATCATAAGCTAGCCCTGTTGCAATTGGCTTGTTTGAATAACAAGGATAAGCGTTGGTTTAAAAAAAAACTTGGCAAGACCGCTTATGCTGAAATTGAAAAAGTACTAAGCACATTATCCATGACGGTTAAGCACCCGCTTAGCCAAAGCTTAATTAATGAGTTATCCCAGTTGCAAGTAAATTCCCCAAAGGGCGAAGATATTTTAACTGATCATAGTGAAGAAGCGCAAACAGATCTGCATAAGGCTTGTGAGTGGTTGCTCTCAACGACCATAGCCCCCGATGATCTTCCAGTGCTAACAGCAGATACCAAGAAACTGTTATTGTCACTTTTTGATGGCAATATAAGCAATACACAGCTGCCTAGTTTTGCCCAAATCATGGCACAGCAACTATCTCAAGATATCGCCATTACCGATATAATCAAAGAGGACTGTTATGAGTAAGTTGATAAAAAACCATGAGCTTAAAATCACGACTAACTGCTATCAGTGGTCAGATGTGCAACCTGATCAGCACCGCCATCCAACGACAAGCAAAGCTATTGATCACCAAAGTCCTAGTGAGCAAATACCTGCTTTATCAAAAGAAGCACTGGAAGCTTTGGCAGTCAAAGTGCGCCAAAAGGCACATCAGCAAGGCTATGATGCAGGTTATCAGCAAGCGATAAAAGAAGTTCAAACCAAACTACAGCGTGATCACGCTCATTTGCATACTTTTATGGCAACCTTGCAAACAATACAGACACAATTGCGACAAGACTGTGCCCAGCAGGCTAGTTTATTAACGCTACAAGCTTTGCAGGCACTACTGCCTTCAATAACCCATCAGCTAGACACCATAAAAGCCACGATCGAGCTTTTACTTGAGAAACTGCCCGAAACACAATCTGCAATCTTGTTACTTAGTCCAGAAGATCATGCCAAGCTTAAGCAAGCAGATCAGTACTACCAACACTTGATACAGTTACCCAATCTCACGATTAGCTCAAGTACTCAAGTTAAATCAGGTGCTATTTTACGTTTAGAAGCCGGTGAATATGATGCCCAGATGGATCGACTTGTCGAGCAGTTAAAAGCTGACCTATGCCATTATGTCCAATCAGCGCTTATAACAGAGTAACAAGATGCAGCCAGTATTTACCCAAACACGCGCCTACTTAAGCAGCGGGACTATTAACAACATTTATGGCAACATCATTGAGGCCACAGCCCCTCCTGAAAGCTGCATTGGTGATGTTTGTGCTATTACGAGCGTAAAACATACAACACGCTATGCTGAAATTATTGGCTTTAAGGATAGACATGCTGTATTAATGCCTTATACCACTGTTGATGGCATTCAAATGGGTGCGCGCCTTACAGTGCAGGCCGCGGCTAAAAACATTCATGTCGGTCAACATTTATTGGGTAAAATAGTGGATGCCTTTGCTGTCTCACTAACAGGAGAGACATTTCCCCAAGCAAAGCAGATAAGTACTACGATTGATCACTTTAGCCCAACACAGCGTAAACCCATCACTGAAAAGCTTGTCACCGGTGTGAGTGTAATTGATAGTTTAATCACACTTGGCAAAGGGCAGCGTGTTGGTATTTTTGCTGGCAGTGGGGTTGGTAAATCCACTTTGCTCAATATGATTGCACGCCACGCTCAACAGCAAATTTGTGTCATTGCAATGATCGGCGAGCGTGGACGTGAAGTGTATGATTTTTTAAACCATTTAACTGATCAACAGCGCCAACATATTGTTACCGTGGTTGCAACCTCCGATCAATCCGCCATTTTACGTAAGCAAGCCGCCTATACCGCAACGGCAATTGCCCAGTACTTTTCGCAACAAGGACACGATGTGCTATTGATGATGGATTCTATTACCAGACTTGCCATGGCACAGCGTGAGATAGGTTTAGCCACTGGTGAGATGCCAACTTCACGCGGCTACACCGCAAGCACTTTTTCAATACTGCCGCAATTGCTTGAATGTTGTGGTCATTTCAAAGACAGAGGAAGTATCAGCGCGGTGTATACGGTTTTGGTCGAAGGTGATGATTTTAACGAGCCTATTGCAGATTATACGCGTGCAAGCTTAGATGGTCATATTATATTATCAAGGCAATTAGCGCATCGTGGGCAATTCCCTGCTATTGATATCCTAAAAAGTAATAGCCGATTGTTTAATGCTTTAACGGATCATCAAACTCAAGCGCTTATACGCCAAGTCAAAAGTGCTTATCAGTTACTTGAAAAATATCAGGATATTATCGCATTAGGCGGGTATGAGTCAGGCAGCAACTCTGCCCTTGATCAAGCACTAATTCAAGTGAAATCGTTTGATCAGCTATTTATGCAAACAACTACAGAATATATCCCTTATGCCAAGATCATGACGAAGCTCAACGCTATTTTAAAGGAGATATGATGGAAGCAGAAAAACTACAACAGCAAAAAAGAATGCTAGACACCCTTCATCACCAACTTACGATGAAAAAAGCGCAAAATGAGATGATATTACAAAAAAAGCAGCAACAGCTACAAAGCTTGCACGATGAATTGATTCGCTTGCAACAGCAAATGCATACTGAGGCTAAAAATAACAATAGTTGTGAAGTTGATCTGTTGAGCCTAATGCGTGCTCAACAGTATATTTATCAACAGCAATACAGCCAGATCGAACAACAACAAGCGCAAATCAATCTAACCCTACAAGCGCAACAAATATTATTGGAGCGACAGCTCACTCTTGCGCAAAAATGCCATATCTATCAACAAAAAATCATACAACTGCAGGATGATTTGCACAAAATCGCCCAAAAGCAAGCTTGGGCTCAGCTTGATGAACAAAGCATGTATAAGGTGGTAGCATCATGAAAACAATTGACCCTTATTTTTTAACACATAGTAATGATAATACGGCATGCAATAATGACTCCTTGTTATTCAATCTGCAGCAGCGTCAATCCTTTGCAGATTATTTCACGCTGGATACAAGCGTCGTGCCACAGCAAAAGCATGCAAACAACAACAACTCATCACCCAATCAGGCTAAGCTAAGCCGTGACTTTGTATCTCCCACTACTGCTAAGCAGGTAAGTAACATTTCGTTTGTTGGCACCGATACGCAAATGAAATGGTTAAGTACTGCCACACAAAACACTACTGCTACAACAGAACTAACCGTTTTGGCTAAAACACAGGCACAAACTGATGTGCTTAGTTTTGGCGATGTGTCACCTACGGCGACATCAAATATTTCAGCTAGAGATGCTGCATTAGCAACGCCAATAACAGAACGCATAGCGCAATACTTAAAAATTGCCCAAGCCAACATTCATGTACATATTGAGGATAATAAGCTCAATCTAAGTCTGCGCACGCAAACACCGCTTTCGGATAATGCGCTAAGAAAATTGCAGCACAAACTGCTACAAATTGCGCATGATTTAAAGCTTAAAGTGCATGCTGTTTATATCAACGGCTGCCCTACTCCCTATCATGCACCCATTACACAACGTAACGACGTTAAATAAAGAGAGGATTATAACTATGTCCATCGATAGTATTAATGCCATACAAGGCAATCCTGAGCTGGCAAGCAACCAGTTACAAAATAATGTTGATCAAATGGATTTTTTAAAGCTATTTTTGCAAGAGCTTAATTATCAAGACCCAACCAAACCCGTCGACAATAAGGAATTTATGGCACAAATGGCACAGTTTTCTGCCTTACAAGAAGCAAGACAAACACGCACAGGCGTTGAGAATTTACAAAAAATGCTGATGGCCAACCAAGCGCTCTCATTAGTCGGTAGGATGGTTGAGTTAAGTGCTGATAAGGAAAAACCGTATCAAGTGTCCTCCGTCAGTTTTGTCGATGGCGCACCTATTTTAAATTTAAGTAGTGATGATCAAAAAGTATTAACTGCCAGACTAAATGATATTTCACGCGTTTATGGTCTTAAGGGTTAGGGGAAAATATGAGCAGTATTTTTTATAATAGTTTAAGTGGCATGCAAGCAGCCAGCACTGGACTGGATAATGTTTCGAACAATATGGCGAATATGAAAACCAATGGCTATAAAAAGCGAACACAGTTTTTTAGTGAGCTCAACACAGACCAGAATGATTACTTAGGTCAACAGCAGTCACAAGGCGTTAAGTCCTTAGGTAGCAGTGTGACTTACCAACAAGGACAAATCCAAAAAACAGGAAACAAGCTTGATATCGCCATTGATGGCAATGGTTTTTTTGTCTTAAAGAAAGATGGGAAAACCTATTATACACGCGATGGGGAATTCGATTTTGATAAAAATAGCATTTTGGTGGATAAGCTTAATGGTGCCCATGTACAAGCACTTGATCAAAATGGTGCCCTTAAGGATATTAGCATTACTGACGAGCGTCAAATCTCTGGTAAGGCGAGTACTCAAATTGATTTATCGGGTAAACTTGTTTTGCAGGAGGATAAAAGTAGCACAGATCCAACACCTACTACTGACAAGAAATATTTACCCGTTTCACAAACAATTACAATTTATGACCAAAGCGGTCAGGAGCACCAACTTACCATTACATTAACACCAAAAAAATCTGATGTCCCAACACCAGGTGTTACCACACCGCACAACTGGCAAATAAGTCTTAAAGATGAGCATGGTAAAACCTTACAGCTGACTAGTAGTGATGAGATTCAATTTGACCTTATGGGACAGCCTCAATTTGGCTATAATAAGATCCGCTTTAATTACATTGATAGTAACAATCATAAGCAGTTAATCACACTGAACTTTGGGGAAGCTAATAGCAGCAATGGGGTTACCCAAACAGACAGCACACTGACACCCGGTGCCAATAGCAATAAGCTGGAAAAAATCAAAGATGATGGCTTTGGCATGGGTAAATTAATGGACTGCCAGTTTGATGGCAATGGTCAACTTGTCTATCAGTACAGTAATGGACAAACCCGTAAACTTGATCTAATCGCGCTTGCCAATTTTACAGACCTATCCAACCTCAATGAAATAAGTGGTAATTTGTTTGTCAACACAGGACACAATAAAGCTGAACTTTCACACGCTGGATTGAATGGTTTTGGTCAGATAAAAACCAATTCAGTTGAGTTATCTAATGTTGACCCAAGCACAGAGTTTGCTGACATTATTGTCTATCAACGTATGTTTCAGGCGTGCTCTGAGGTAATGCAAGTTGAAAAACAAATGCTTGAAAACCTATATAAAAACGGTGGTTCGTAATGGCAAGGCAATTTATATTATTGACGCCCAAACGTTTGCAGGCGCTACAGGTGCATTACCAGCACATCATTAACAACTGGCTTTCGCGTTGGTTTCTGCTTGATGAGCTTGAGCTCAATCTCTCTGCAATCAAAGCATCCGAAGCTGCGTGTCAATCACAAACGCTTAATTGCTTCACGTTTGATGAAATACAAAAACAACAAATACGCAACGCCATGTTTGGGGATAAGCTAGATTTAGCGCCAACGAATCAACAAATCCACTTATTCTACCATCGCTTAGAGCATGACTTGCAACAACTAATTCTTGGTGGTAATCATAAGCAGGTGCCACAAACTATGTATGATGATTGCTTGTTATTACAGCTTAAGGCCAAAACGCGCTATGGCATGCTTGAGCTTACTTTCGCAATCAGTAGCGATTACTTTCCACAAAAGCTGTGTTCCATTTCCCCCACTACCATTGTGAATAAAGTGAGCTTGAGTCATGCTTTGACTACATGTCACATAAATGTCAGCGCAAAATTACAACCACTTAAAATGAAATTGCATGAAGTGAAAAATCTACAACCTGGGGATGTTATCACAACTGTGCATACGCTAAGCACCCCAGTTTTGGTACAAGCACATAATAAGGCGAATTTTAATGCCACACTTGTTGCACAAAATGGCAAAAAAGCCTTATCACTAACAGCAAAACCATTAATCAACATACAAAAAGAAGGTAACTAAACGGATGAGTAACAATAACGTTTTGAAAAATCACTTGTCATTATTTGATGAATTAGAAGTAGAATTAAACGTCGTACTAGGTACGGCTAAAACACAGCTCAAAGAGCTCATGAACGCTCAGCAAGACAGTATTATTACGCTGGATCAAGCCGTGGATGCACCCATGAAACTAATGCTCAATGGTCACTGTGTAGCTGAAGGGGAGTTAGTGACTGTTGAAGATAATTTTGCGATTAAAATTACTAAGGTTATGAGTCACTAATGTTAAAGAAAATAATTACTGCTTTGCTGCTGATCCTACTAAATCAGCTAGCACTTGCTCAATCTGAACCACAGTTTGCCTCAAATCAAACATATGGCGACTCCTTGCTAAAGGTCTATCTTTTACTGATCGCGCTGTTAGTCATTACTTTTTGCCTATTGATTTATCTAAAACGAAAAAAAGGTGTAAGGCTGTTTAAACCATTTACGAGTCAAGGTGAGCTAATGGTTACTGGGCAGCAACAGCTTAGCACCAAAGTAAAACTTTACACCGTCAAGGTGGGTGAACAATCGTTTTTAATTGGAGAGCACCCACAGATGCTTAATATCCACGCACTTAATACGAATAAAGGTGCTGAGAAATGAAAAAATCCTTGTTAATCACGTTCGTTTTTATATTAGGATTCGTTGCGAATCACTGGGTTTATGCCGGCAATTTACTGCAACTGCCAGGAATTGACCTATCGCTAAACTCTGGAGCTAGTAATTCGCAGCATGTCAGTACTGGATTGCAGGTGATTGCATTGTTAACCATACTTTCTTTAGCACCTTCTATTTTGATTATGCTGACCGCATTCACACGCATTGTCATCGTACTATCGATGCTCAGACACGCCTTTGGTTTGCAGCAGACGCCACCCAATTCAGTTATTATTAGTTTGTCATTATTTTTAACTTTTTTTGTCATGGCGCCTGTCTTTAATCAGGTATATACACAAGCGCTTAAGCCCTATCTAGCAGAAAAAATACAAGCAAAAGACGCCATTGATAGCTCTCTTGAACCCATACGTGGCTTTATGATTAAACAGACCCAAGAGCAAGATATGGCGCTCATTCTAAAGCTTTCGCATAGCCAACAGCCTAAAACGGCTGATGACATACCGCTGTATAAACTGATTCCCGCTTTTATGCTCAGCGAGCTACAAACTGCTTTCAAAATTGGTTTTATTATTTTCCTGCCCTTTTTATTGGTTGATTTATTGGTTGCTGTAATTTTAATGTCTCTAGGAATGGTGATGCTACCACCGACAACCATTTCATTGCCGATTAAGATACTACTCTTTGTGCTTATTAGTGGTTGGGATATTGTGATCAATGCATTAGTTGGCAGCTTCCATTAATGCGACCAGTCTTGATATTTCTCAAGAAGCTGTGAAACATTAATTTGCCCTCTCTCTTGATCATTATTTTTATGCGGTTCACTCATAATAGTTTCTGTATGTTCTTCATGTTCTTTAGGTAATGCATTAATAATATTCTCAATATACTGGTTTAATGCTAGATTTTCTTGGTTTACAGCAATTCCTTTACTTAAGTTATCGTGCGCTTGTATAAAGTTTTCATTGACCAAGGCGCTAAGTCCTTGCCCAAAATATTGGAAATAATGCCCCTCTTCTACCTCCTTGGTTAATATTTTTATATACGGCGACATGGCAGTTTTGTCGCCTAGATATAAATAAAGAATTGCCAGTTGGAATACGGCTATCGTCATATTTGGTTGCAATTGTAGTGCCCTTTGCATTGCGCTAATGGCTTTGTGCAGTAATTGTATTTCAGCATATTCAGCGCCTAATAAAAAATGTGCCTGTGCATTCTCTGGCTCATGTTCTATCACTGATTTCAACAGGCGAATGGCGCTTTCTTTATTCCCTTTACGGCTAGCGTTAATCGCCAACGAGATTGACTCTTCTGTATCAAATATAATTATCATTTATTTAACCTAATTTTTTACATTTTTTCCATTTTTTGTTTTGTGAGCATTTTCTAGATGCCTTTTAGGCTTAATGTTTCTTTCCTGTAACTGCTGTACAAGTAGATCAAACTTTTGCTGATCAACACCCGGAATATATGCTTTAATCTCATCAATTTTTTGCTGTGCTTTCATTGGATCCTGTGTTTGCAGTACCAATGCTTCCGCATAATTACCGCTAATGTTATGTGGATTAAGTTTCTTGGCTGTAACGATATGGTTTTTAGCTACCTCTGCATTATCTTCAAGCACTGCAATAATCGCCAAACCTCCATGGCTTTCGGCAAAGTTGCGATCTAGCTGATAGGCTTTGCTAAAGCTCTCTTTTGCTTTATGCAGCTTGCCTTGCATTAGTTCACACCACGCCTTGAGCTGCCAAATACCAATAAACTCTGGAAATAATGTCACTGCCTGCTCACAGGATTTATATGCTTTCATAAGGTCTCCAAGTAACAAATAAGCCGTAGCAAGGTTTATCCATGCTCGTGCATTTCGCCTATTGAGTCCAATAAGGATTTCAGCCTGCTTATATGCCTTCTTTGCATCCTGCTCATATAAAGCCATGTAGTTTTCAACTAACAGCGCTTCTTGCTGTTCAGGATATACTGCCAATGCTTTTTTCATCCAGACAGATGCCCGAGAAAGTTGATTTAAATCCGCATATACTAAAGCATAAAAACCGCAGAATTCGGCGTCACACTCCCCTTTTTCCTTATTTTTTGCTAATAAGGTTACAGCATCCTTTAATTCTCCTAATGCATGTAAGATACGTGCTTTTAAAATAATATTTTCAAGGACTGAAGAATCATCCAACGCACCATCATTAAATACCTTAAGGGCATTTCGATATTGCCTTATCTGAAAATACGCAAAACTAAGCGTGAAACTGATCTTTCTGTCACTTTGATCATGTGCATGCAGATTTACTAATAACTCAATTGCTCGCAGAAATTCCCCCATCTGTATGTGCCATACCGCTAGCTGATAAGTCTCTTTGAAGCTTAACGCCATCGTGGCAAGCTTATCTAATAACTGGCGTGCTTGAATTAGGTTGTTATGCTTAAGATAAAGCGTTACCAACTCCATAAGCAATGATACATTATCTGGATCCTGCTTTAAGTAGTCTTGATAACGGGTGATTTTATTATCGATGGCTTTTTCCATGTTTTTCCTCAGTGATATTATATTCTACCCCAAAAATGGACATTGTTTCTTTATCCTTTACTGGTCATTTAGACATATTTCAGGCGTAACGGTAACTAATGGGCATGCCTAGAGAAGTCATTTTGTTCAAAATTCCAGTGCCAATCATTGCCTCTTGCTTTTGTCGCTCAAATTCTTGAGTGTGTAATTGGTTCCCTAATATTCGTTTTCTTCTTTGGATAGAAAGCTCACTATAACTCCTCCTGCCATATTGAGTTATCTTTTGCCAATGCATACGCCCATGTTCTTCGATAAGCTCTAAATGCTGGTTACGAATGGTATGGTATATCAATGCTTTGTATTTCATGGTTTCTCTTAAATTTTTATTGTGTTTAATATACTCTAAGAGGCTATCCAATAAGTAGCTAACCTACGCTTGAGAGCCATTTCAGATTAAATATTATTCAGCTTTTAAGCTCTCCTTTTATAAGGATTTAATCGTATAATACTAATCTACTATAATCAATAGATTGAACGCATTATGAGAAAAGCATATCCTTCAGATGTTACTGATGAACAATGGTCAATCATAGAACCAATTGTAAACATTCAAAACACCATGGGAAGGCCAAGAACAACAGACATGAGAGAGGTTGTCAATGCCTTGAATTATATAGGTAAAAGCGGTTGTCAATGGGATATGATTCCTCATGATTTCCCGCCTAGATCAACAGTGCACTATCACTTTTTAAGACTCCGCAATGAAGGCAGCTTTGAAGAAGTTAATCGAATAGCTGTTGGCGAATCTCGAAAGCAAATGGGAAGAGAGGAGGAGCCTACGGCAGCTGTAATCGATTCGCAAAGCTCTCAGTCTATCAATATATGTGAGGATGTTGGCTATGATGCGGCTAAAGGTGTTAAGGGGCGTAAACGACACATTGGTGTTGATGTCAAAGGGCATTTGCTTGCGGTTAAAGTTCATGCTGCCAATATATCAGAAAGAGCTGGGGCAAAGTTATTGCTCCCAATTTTATCCGCATGGTTCTGCTTTTTATCAATTATCTTCGCTGATGGCGGATATGCAGGTGCGGCTATGATTGAATGGGCTATGCAGGAATGTTTTTTGAAGTTTCAAGTTATCAAAAGACCGCGTAAAAAATTTCAAATTGTTAAGTTTCGCTGGGTAGTGGAACGTACTTTTGCTTGGCTATTGACTAATAGACGATTGAGTAAATCTTATGAAAGATACCCAGAAAGTGAAGAAGCATGGATTTATTTCTGTGCAGGGATGATGACATTGAGGCGAATTACGTCCTGAAAATCATCTTATACTCAAACTAAAAAAGTATTTGAGCTTTGCTCAAAACTCTGCTTATCCTCAATTTGAGGCATAAGCTTTTATCTGAGTATAAAAAGTACGATTCAGTATCATTTTTATACTCAAGGTGATTTTGAATAAAATATACTCAGGAAAACTGAGTGGCAAAGCTAATTGACTTATTGGATAGCCTCTTAAAGAATTAGATGCCCAATTAGGTAAAGGTGATCGCATTCGTTTACGCATGAGTGACGAAACTAAGGGTTGGGTAGGTGGTGCTGAATATACGGTTAAGGATATATCGGACAATAAGGCGTTACTAAGCAATGATAAAGGCACCTTGTTACTAAATCTCAAAGACAAAAAGGAACAGCTTTGGGATTATGCTTATACGCATACATCATATAGCGCA
>JAQCCA010000057.1 GCA_027621155.1 Pseudomonadota bacterium
TGATACCATTGCAGGTGTCTTTAATGGCAAAATCCCACAGTTCAATTAACAAGCTGCTGGGCAGTTACGCATATTTCTTCCTTAACACTTTGACTTTTGTATACAACGTATTTAACAATTGCAAACGTATATCCGCACGTTCAATCGCTTTCTTTAATTGCACATTTTCTTCAAGTAGCTGCAAACGATATGCTCGATTTTCAAGCGCTTTCGCTTTGATTGCTAGATCAACTTGACCCAATAAGTTATCAATTTTAAGACATGCCTCATAAAATGGTAATTTCACTGCATGATTATTGATAATGTAGACATAAATCATCACGATTTGATAAACCACATCCACATATTCATCAATTATCTGATTAAATTCAGCGTTAAAGCGCTTATGATGATTTTTCTTTTGTTGACGCAAATAATATAAATGGCGATACATGCAATATAGATTATCACGATAGCTTTTTTCATCCGTGCTACTTAACATGCGTCTTAATGCATAGACATATTCAGTCATTGCAATCAACACCTTTGCTTCATAACGTCGTGACTGCATCACTGCAACAGCGATGGAGAACACAGCACAAATAGCAATTGCCACACTGTAATTAACAAACATCTCTACACTATTGTTTGGAGTCATGACTGATGCATCATCGACCAAATGAATATAAATCGGCAAAAATAATACACTCATCCCAAGATATAAACGTAAATTCATATCTCTAAGCGTCAGCAAATAATAGCCCAAAGAAAATACGAGTACCAAAAAAATAGTCAAGCCCTTGGAACCAGCCACAACAAAAACAAATACAAAACAAACCCAAAGTCCAAAACTCATGATTACAGAAGCTTTTATTTGCCCCCAACATGACTGCCCAAGCGGAAAAGCACTCATAAAAATAAGCATCACAGAAATTAATAAGAAAATAAGAAAGTCTGGCCACTGGAAAATCATATAACAAATCAGCAACACGCAGAATGCCACTAAGGTAACAATAACATGATAAGCAATATCTAAATAGGGGTCTTGAGGCAATGTATAGCTATCGCGATATTTACCTTTATTTCGTCGTTTCAATCGTAACATAGGCACTTGCCCCTACATGCAATGGAAATTTTGGATCTGGCTTATCTATTTTTATCATCACCGGAAAGCGTTGCGGCAATAGTAGCCACTGATTCTCTTGTGGCACTGATTGCAAAAGATCAGCTGAGTCGACAGATCTTCTGCCCACCGCCCAATTCGTATCGGCAACTGTTCCGTGATAGACTTTATCGCCCATATACATCCGTAAACGGATAGTAGCCTTATCCCCTTTTTTAACATCAGCTAAATCTGTTTCTTTAAAGTTAGCCTGCACCCACCACTGATTGGTATCAATAAATGAAAATATGCTCTGATAGGCATGCACCAATGTTCCTTTAGCTAAGAACAAATTGCTAACAATGCCATTTTCAACTGCATACACTTTCGTTGCTGCCAATTGAGCTTTTGCGTTATCAACTGCTAATTGTGCTTGTTGCACTTTAATTTCTGTAGCTTTAACCTTTACTTTTAATAATTGAAGTTCACTAGCATTTTGTTGCAACAAATCTTTTTGTGCGTAGTTTGCTAATAACTCCTTTGCGGCTAGATAAGCAACTTCTAAAGCCTGCAGGTTTAAACTAGCCTCTTGTAGTTTTATCTCGTAAGGCTTAGGATCTAAGGAAAACAATAGTGTACCTTTCTTCACCATTTGATTATTACTTACATAGACATCTTGCACTTTTCCTGAAACTTCTGCTGAAACTGTCTGAATATTCGCAACAATATAAGCGTTATCTGTTGAGGTTGAGCGTGTTGCCCAAAAATAACCAATATAAGCAATAATTAGTAAAAAAATAATACTGACAACCACTTTGCTGCGTTTGAGTAAATTAAATAATGCTGACATTTCTTACGCTAAACTCCTTTTATATAGACAAACCAAGTGTAGATCATCATTACTTTTTAGCAACTTTTTTAACAAGCAACCTGAGCATATTTTTTGTTACCTTTTGATGCAAAGTAAATCCCTATAATTAATACAATACTCCACAAAATAAATGACTCCTGCACATGCGTGATATTAAATAATACGCTAAAAATGCCTGCCCAAAAGATAAAGCTGGCATTGAATGTCGTCCCAAGACTCGCTCCTATGCGTTTGATCGCATGATAGTACGCAAGATATGAAGTTGAGGCAGATAACACACAACCAGCAATTAACAATGGTAAAAATAGCTGACTCACCACTGCCCACGTTTGCTGATAATCAACAATAAGTAATATCCCAAGAATCAATAAGTAACTTAGCGCTGAAGCACTTTGACGCACTGCTAAAAGCCATGAGACATCTTGTGTCGATGACTTTTGCGCGATTGAGAACAAAATGGACTCTGCTCCCCAACCTAGCATTGCGCAACTGGCGAAAATCAAGCCGATTAAAATATGTGGCGCACCTGATCTCACCCCTGCAATGGAAATAAACATCACCGCAATCACTGATAAAATAATACCAACTACCTTTATCTTTGTTGGTTTTTCACGAAGCAAGGTCATTGCTAACAACAGTGCAATAACCGGATAGCATGAGGTCACAACGCCAGCATAAACAGGACCAGCGTAGGCAATACCCATAATACCTGCAACCATCCCTAAGGGTCCCGCGCAAATGGCAGCGATAATTAATGGCCAAAAACTCTTATGTCTGGTTTTAATCATATTTGTCTTAAAGCTACCACGCATCGCGTGATAACCATAAATCCCCGCAAAAGAAAAACTATCCTGCATCAAGGATAAAATAAGTGCAAATACTAATACTGCAAATGTTGCTGAGCTAAATAAAGCCTGCTCGGAGTAAACGTTTGTCAATACATCGTTTAAGCCCCATAGCATCCCTGAAATAATTCCAATAATAATACCCAAAACTTCCCCCTCTTATTACTTTAACTTTATTTACAATAACTAATATTAGCTATAACCATATTCCTGACCACTGTGATTGTATAAACGTTGGCTGAGCGTAAGTCGAAGCCTCTATGAAGAGTGATTCTCCCAAGCCCACCCACTGCGGCTAATGCTCAGTGCATCGCTTTGGCTTACGCTGAAGGGACGGTGAGCACTTGTGGATAAATATTTAGTCTTAGTCCTAATACTTATCATCTAACGATAACTGCTGCAAATCATTTAACTTCTCGGGCATGACTACATCAAAATGTCGATAAGCATGATGAGTGGCTACGCGCCCTCGTGCTGTGCGCATAATATAACCCTGTTGTATCAAATAAGGTTCAATCATATCTTCAATAGTGCCACGTTCTTCTGAAATCGATGCGGCAATGGTATCTAAGCCAACAGGACCTCCGGCGAACTTATCAATCAACGCCAATAAATAACGTCGATCCATATGATCAAAGCCAACCGGATCAACATTAATCAATGACAAGGCTTTATCAGCAACCTTGTGATCAACGACACCTTTGGCTTTCACATCAGCATAATCGCGCACACGTCTTAGCAGGCGATTAGCAATACGAGGCGTGCCACGCGCGCGTTTTGCAATTTCCTTAGCGCCTGATGCTTCAATTGTCACATTTAATAGCTTAGCTGAGCGCATCACAATATCTGCCAAATCACTAACTGAATAAAATTCTAAACGTTGAACAATGCCAAATCGATCACGTAACGGGGAGGTCAAAAGCCCTGCTCTTGTCGTTGCACCGACTAAAGTAAAGGGGGGCAAATCAATTTTAATTGATCTTGCCGCAGGTCCTTCACCTATCATAATATCCAACTGATAATCCTCCATTGCCGGATAAAGAACTTCTTCAACCACGGGACTCAAACGATGAATTTCATCAATAAATAACACATCATTGGCTTCAAGATTAGTTAATAATGCCGCCAAATCACCTGCCTTTTCTAACACGGGACCGGATGTTTGTTTTAATGAAACATTCATCTCATTGGCAATAATGTGTGAAAGTGTGGTTTTCCCCAAACCAGGAGGACCAAAAATAAGCACATGATCCAGAGCTTCAGAGCGCTTTTTCGCGGCTTCAATAAAGATCTCCATCTGCTCCTTGACCACAGGCTGACCATGGTAATCCTTGAGCATTTTAGGACGAATCGCACGATCAATCTGCTGATCTTCTTTTTGTTTATTACCCGAGATAATACGGTCTGTCTCTATCATAGAATGTAAGCAACCAAGGCTTTTTACAACTAAAGTAAAAGCCTATCATGTTTTCACTTTAAAAACGATTAAAACGATATGATTTTTAGTGCCTTACTATGATGCGTTATGTAATTTACATCACCTGTAACGCTTGAACTGTCTCCTGCGCCCACTCAAGCTCAGCTTTTAAACGCTTTTCATTATAGCGATATACTAATAACAGATAATCTTGATCCTCTCTACCGTTATGATCAATACTAATATGACTAACCACTTCAGTAAGCTTAATCTGTAGCATTTGTAAATGGGTAATATAGTTATTCACAAGTTGTAAAACATCTACTTTATTGATCGCAAAACCACTGCTTAGCTTTAATAACAATTCATTGCGCTCTTTGCCACTATAGCTAATTGGTTGCATTAGCCACTGCACTAAATGCGCACGACCTGATTCTGTAATTGCATAAATACGCTTTTGACGTTTACCACTGGACTCATCTAAGCGTGATTCTACAAATCCTTGATCCTCTAATTGCTTAAGCATCGGATAAATTTGCGCATTACTTTCTGACCAATAAAAATGGGCAATCTTTTCAAAAAGCGCTTTAATACCATAACCTGACAATTCTTTTTTATTGAGTAAACTCAAAATTGCATAACAGGAATTATTTTCTCTTGCCATATTTTTCCTCTGTTCTTTTTATTATATAAACATTATCTGAGCGTAAATCGAAGCCTTTATAACTGACGTTATAAGTAAATACCCAAACAATAATCCCTTGGTAATAATGGATATTCGGGTCAAGCCCGAATATGATGACTCACTGTCATTCTCGGACTTGATCCGAGAATCCAAAAAAATACCTGATAATATTTGCATAGGTACTTATAAGCTTCACAAACATTCTCGCCTTTCCAAGCACATCCTTAGAATTTGCTCAAGCGATGGTCATCATTTCTTAGTAAACACTCAATCATAGTCAAAAATTTTTATTGCATTTTACGCACATCAAGAGTATAGTCAACCGGTATTTAATACCTATATAAAAAACCCAACGAGGATAAAATGAAAAATAAGATGATGTTTTTGATTCTCAGTGTTTGCATTATCACCCCTTTTGCAAATGACATATTTATTGCGTCCTTCCCTGAAATGGGACGAACGTTTAATACATCTCATATCGGCTTAGTGATGACCGTTTTTATGATTGGTCTTGCTGCTGCTCAACTTTTTTACGGTCCACTACTTGATCGCTTTGGCAGAAAACCTGTTTTAGTCATTGGGCTTGTTATTTATACTTTAGCCAGCTTGATGATTGTCTTTTCAACAAGCTTTCACATGTTGCTTATTGGACGTTTTTTTCAAGCGATAGGTACATGCAGCAGTATTGTTGCAGCGATGGCAATTGCTCGTGATATCTATAAAAAAGAAGATCTAGTTAAAGCAATGGCAATGATTATGGCGATTATTGGTATTTGTCCGGCAATTGCTCCACTTCTTGGTAGCGTATTGCAAGAACTGTTTGGCTGGCATGGTGCCTTTATGTTTTTACTGTTACTTGGCGTATTTTACCTATTGGTTATTAGTTTTCTATTTAAGGAAAGCATCCAACAAAAGAATATGCATGCGACAAAACCTAAACAGCTTTATCATAATTATCTATCATTACTTAAAATCAAAAGCTTTCAAGGTTATATTTTAACAAGCGCTTGTTCATATGGTGTTTTATTCTCATATGCTGCGGCAAGTAGCATGCTAATTATCGGGGTATTTCACTTTTCAGTACTTGCCTTTGGGATCATTTTTGCTGTTAACTCACTGGCAATTGTGATTATGTCTATTTTGGCACCGAAACTAAATAAACGCTTTAGCATTAGCCAACTAGTACTTACTGGTGCAATACTTCTGGTGATAGGTGCAGTGTTAACCATCCTGTTAAATATCATCTTCACAAGCAATATCTATACCTTAGTATTGCCTATGTGGATCACAACCCTAGGCTATGCCATGATTCGCCCAACAGCAAGTGCAGGTGCTATTTCAAGCGCACCGCATCATATCACAGGATCGGCAGCGGCATTGTTTAACTTCATGTCTTTCTTAGGTGGTGCTATTGCAACTTTCTTATTGACACAGTTCTCGATGACAAGCATTCATTTCGCGACATTTGTACTAGTGATTGGATTACTTGCTATTATTTGTGCACGCCATGCGCACAAAGGACATTCATTTGAGCTTGTTACTGCTTAAAGTTAAAAACGAATAAAAAACTTCGCGGTAAATACCACACCAATATAAGATAATTCTGCACCAAAGTTTTTATAAGCATAATCAATATAAAGCTCAGGAATCGGCAACACGGGTAAATATTTCGCAATATCTGACATCCTTTGGTCATAACCTGAAATTAAGCCTAGGCGATAACCGACATTTATCTGGTTGTTTTGTGATAATTGATTGGTATAGAGATTCCGTTGCACCCCAACCACAAAAGCTCGATCACTGAATGAGTTAAGCAAAGTGCCAACAAAGATACTGTTATAAAGCCCACCAATCAAATTATTCGACCAACGGTCATGCGCGCGACTTTCAGGATTAAAATGCCAAGTAAACATCCCTAAGTAAACAGCATTATCAGGCTGCGTACCTTTTAAGAATGTCCAAAAGCTCTCATCCTTGTCTGATTTATCTGAAGAATCCTGTCCTTCATCATCTGAGTTATTTGCCTTCTGTGCTGACTCAGGACCTATTGCCGCATTCGCTGATGATGCTACTTTTGCAGAGCTCTCATTATTATTTGCAGCAAAGCTAACACTTGCCACAATCAATAAAACCCAACCAAACAAATAATTTCTCACTCTAAACCTCATTTCTAGCACACTAATCATTACATTCATCAAAAATCGTGATCAAAATCATAAAAATTAAGCGCGCATAATCGCAAAATCCTGCTTTATAGTCAATGCACAAAAACACGTAATAATAAAGCAATGTGTTGGACTTAATACTGACATAGGAAGAATGCGAGTTATTTAAGCATTCCCTTCACTAGAGACAACTATTGTCGCTTATAGCAACAAATGATTGGCAAAACCGGTCTTCCTATTGCCGTATTAAATCGACAAAATATTTATGAATTGGCGAGCTTTGACATAGCTCAGGATGAAAAGTTGCTGCTAGTATTTTATTTTTTCTAATTAAAACTGGCTTATCTAAATGATAAGACATGATATCGATTTCTTTATCATTAACCGCATTAATAATCGGTGCGCGAATAAAAAAAGCTTCGACCTCTTCCTCCGTTGTGTCAAATTTAACATTCAGAGGGAAAATACCACTTTCTAATTGTCGCCCATAACCATTACGGATGACATCGATATCTAATACACCCATTTTTTGTAATAGAATCACACCAGCACACGTTGCTAAAACTGGAATCTCTTGCATACGCTTAATCAATGGTTGCCACAGTTGATGTTTCTGCAGCAAATACGTCATTGTTGTACTTTCACCACCGGGCAAAATCAACGCATCAACCTTAGCTAAAGCGGCTTCTGTTTTGACTAAAATACAGTTAACGCCCAGTGATTCAATTTTTTTTTGGTGCGCATCATATGCACCTTGTAAGGCAAGTACCCCGATATTCATTACTAGCCTCTAACTGAAAACATCTCGTGCGGTAACAAATGATCACAATTAATCCCAGTCATTGGCGCACCTAGATCTTCTGAGACTTTAGCAATAACATCCGGATCATTGAAATGTGTTACAGCACTTACAATCGCTTCAGCACGTTTTTTAGGGTTATTCGATTTGAAAATACCCGAGCCAACAAAGACAGTTTCAGCACCTAATTGCATCATCATTGCCGCATCAGCAGGTGTTGCAATACCACCGGCTGAAAAATTAGGTACAGGCAATTTGCCATGCTCATGTACATATCTTACTAATTCGTAAGGTGCAGCTAGTTTTTTAGCAATTGCCATTAACTCACCACTATCTGCCATTTGCACTTCTTTGATCTGACGATTTAATGCACGCATTTGTTTTACCGCCTGAATCACATCACCCGTTCCTGCTTCACCCTTAGTACGGATCAAAGCAGCGCCCTCACCTATTCGACGTAGTGCTTCACCTAAATTACTGCAGCCACAAACAAAAGGGACTTTAAAAGCATGCTTATCAATATGGTTTTCATCATCAGCAGGTGTTAATACTTCACTTTCATCAATAAAGTCAATGCCTAACGACTCTAAAATCTGTGCTTCAACAAAGTGACCAATACGCACTTTTGCCATCACGGGGATACTCACTGCTGCCATAATCTCTTTGATCAGCTTTGGATCTGACATGCGTGCCACGTCACCGTCTTTACGAATATCAGCAGGAACGCGTTCAAGCGCCATCACCGCAACAGCACCCGCCTCTTCAGCGATTTTTGCCTGCTCTGCAGTTACAACGTCCATAATCACGCCACCTTTAAGCATCTCAGCCAAGCCAACGTTAATCTTCAATCTATCGTTCATGAGCCAATACTCCACTTTTATTTTGAGTTTAAAATAAGGTTTATAAATACTGTATCGCGGTAAATTATTTAACGATACATAAAATACCCGCATACAATAGAGCAATTTTAATGCTGATACAATCGCTTAGATTCCAAATCTGCTTTTTTTGTTATTTTTCACTCTTTTTTCTTGATATCAACCAAGTGATTACACAACAAAATTAGCCTGAGCGCACCCTGAGCGCAGTCGAAGGGAAATGCAGAGATGATAATTGGCTTCGACTAACGCTCAGCTAACGTTTATACATAATAAAATAAGGATAGAAGTAATTGCCTTTATTAGTTATTTCAATTGATAGTTTGGTGGCTCTTTGGTAATCATCACATTATGTACATGGCTTTCGTTAAAGCCCGCTCCTGTGATTTTGACAAAGGTTGGCTTGGTATTCATCTCAAGAATTGTCGCGCAACCGGTATACCCCATTCCAGCGCGCAAGCCACCGATTAATTGATGGATTACCGCAGCTAATGTGCCCTTATATGGAACGCGACCCTCAATGCCTTCAGGTACGAGCTTTTTGGCATCAACACTATCTTGGAAATAACGATCTGAAGAGCCTTTTGCCATTGCACCCAATGAACCCATACCTCGATATGACTTATATGAGCGCCCTTGAAATAATTCGACCTCACCAGGGGACTCTTCGGTTCCTGCAAACAATCCACCCACCATAACAACCGATGCACCTGCGGCAATTGCTTTACAAATATCACCAGAGTAGCGAATACCACCATCAGCAATCACAGGCACGCCTAATGGTGCCATCACTGCAACCACATTAGAAATCGCTGTTAATTGTGGCACACCAACACCAGCAACCACTCGAGTTGTACAGATTGAGCCAGGACCAATACCCACTTTGACACCATCAGCTCCCGCTTCAACTAAAGCTTTTGCCGCTTCCGCTGTGGCAATATTACCACCAATCACTTGTACTTTTGGGAAATGCGTTTTTACCCATTTTACGCGATCAAGCACGCCTTGTGAATGACCGTGTGCGGTATCGACAACAATCACATCAACTCCGGCTTCAACCAATGCCTTGACACGTGCTTCAGTGTCTCCTGCCGTACCAACGGCTGCACCAACCACCAAGCGTCCTAACTCATCTTTACAGGCATTGGGTTTATCAATCGATTTTTGAATGTCTTTTACTGTAATTAAACCAACAAGCTCATAACTGTCATTAACAACTAATACTTTTTCAATACGATACTGATGTAATAAGCGTTGGATCTCGTCTTCTTGCGCACCTTCTTTAACTGTTACCAAACGCTCTTTTGGCGTCATAATACTTGAAATCGGTTGTGTCAGATCTTTGGCAAAACGAATATCGCGCGAGGTCACTAAACCAACGAGTGCCTTACCTTCAACAACCGGCACACCTGAGAAATGATACTGCTCAGTAATTGCCAACAACTCACGTATCGTTGTTGCAGGTGAAGCGGTAATTGGATCAATCACCATACCATTTTCAAACTTCTTAACCTTGCGCACTTCAGCTGCTTGTACTTTGATGGACATATTCTTATGAATAATACCCACGCCACCTTCTTGCGCCATAGCAATAGCTAAGCGTGATTCGGTTACAGTATCCATTGCAGCGGATACTAATGGCATCTTTAGTTTTATTTTACGCGTAAGATGCGTTTCTAATGAAACCTGATGCGGCAATACATTGGAATAACCAGGAGACAACAGCACATCATCAAAAGTGATGGCTTCTTCAGTGATACGTAACATAAGTGACCTCGTAATTTAGACTCGTCTTAATTACAGCGGCATTCTAGCAATATTTATGATCCTTTACTAGCATTGACATTTAATTTTTTATCGAATTTTCGGCTATGACCATATTCCTGTCCACTTTGATTGTATAAGCGTTGGCTGAGCGTAAGTCGAAGCCTCTATGAGAATGTGATTCTCCCAAGTGTACCCTTCGACTTACGCTCAGGGTACGGTTAGCACTTATGGGTGAATATTTAGTCTTAGCCGATTTTTCTGATCAGAAAAATATGTTAAAACAAAACACAAATGAAAAAGGCTT
>JAQCCA010000058.1 GCA_027621155.1 Pseudomonadota bacterium
ATCGAGAAAAATTGCCAAAAATTACGATTTATCAAAATCTAACCTGCTGGGTAGTTACTATTATTTACAATATGTCTTGACTAAGGCACCAACATCAGCAATCCGATCATGACAACAAAGCACGCAAACATCGCCCTGCTGTAATTGTGGAAGCATTAACTCAGCACCAGATAACTCATCTTCAACTAAACGTATTGTATCTTTTTCCTGACCAAAACGAACCAGTGATGCTGCAATCTGCATGGGAATTTCTCCCTCATTGGCACCTCGCAAATATTTCTTAAGCTCTTTGATCACGACCTCATGCGGCTTATACTTAGCAATCACTTTTGCACTATCATCAATCAAATTGATTCTGTCGCCTGTTGTGCCAAATAACAAACTAAGCTTACCGTCCTTTGTTTGATACGCTTTCGCCAAGGATAAAATCGCTTCAAATCCTGCTGGATTATGTGCAAAATCAATAATCACTTTTGCGCCTGATTTCAGTGTGTAGATATTAGCGCGCCCTTGATTTTCTTTAGCTGTGTTTTGATAAGCACATAGCGCGGTGGTTATCTTGTCAAAAGAAATACCCAAAGCAAAAGCCAAGGCTATTGCGTGTAAAGCGTTCTCAATATTATGTTTTGCATGACCATTCATTGTCAGTGGCACATCATTAAGTTTAACTAATGTCTTTTCTTTGCCTTGATGCCACCAGATAAAACAATCATCAGCAACATAACAAGCATGATCATTTATTGTTAACTTATTTGACACCAGAGGTGATATTTTTGTTTGGCTTATTAAAATTTTAGGATTGGTTAGTTGGCTAACCAACTCGCGTAAAAGCGCATCATCCATGTTAATCACCGCAAAACTATTTTCTTTGGCTAAGGCACGATAAACAATGCATTTGGCGTCAAACAAATCATTTAAGGTTTCAACACCATCATCACCCATATGATCATACGAAACATTGGTCACTGTTGCTGCTGAAACTTGTGTCTCAATCAAACCACGCTTTAATAATCCGCCGCGCGCTGATTCCAAAACAGCCACTTCAACCCCTGAATTAGTCAGCACAAATTGGTGTCCCGTGGGTCCTGAATAATCGCCTCGATCAATAATCTCACCATTAATAGCAACCCAATCCGTTGAAGCGTAACCACTTATTTTACCAGCATGTTGACAGATAAAATTTGTCAAGCGCACTGTTGTCGTTTTGCCATTGGTTCCAGTAACAATGACCTGTGGAATATCATAAATATCCTGCCATGGCAGCGATAAATAATCATCAGTTAATAACGATAACTTATAACGACCAACACCAGAGCCAACATAAGCGTGATCTTTTTCTCTAAAGATATTTAAACCATGTGACTTGGCATTAGCATAAAGTATACGATAGGCAAGATTTTGCTCTTCTTGAATTGCTTGAAGTAAGCTTGCCTTTTGCGATTCATCCAATGCCAAAAAGTCATTATTTAGAAACTCATAGCATGCCGCATGCCATGTGTAATCAATAACATCACAACTGGCAAGCAAGATATCACAAGGAGCGGTAAACGCTAAACGCAATCCCTCGCTATACGCCTTATGTGCTAGCTTATACTCAGAGAAACCAAGCAAAGGCAATAATCGCTCACAGTTTTTTTGCCATAACTTAATAAGCACCTCTTGATTGGTCTTAAGCGGGATATCAAGCACAACACCCGTCTCATTAAAAAATAAATTAGGTCCGACTAAACGCCTTGAATAGCCTTCAGGAATTTCATGCATCTTTACACCTACTTAATCGGCATCTTCTTCAACAACAGCAACAAGGCGCACACCACGCTCATCGGCAATAATGCCACCTTGCATCATCTGTACAATCTCTTGTGCCAAACCATGATTTTTGCTTAATTCAATTGTTGTATTAGTCTTTGTTGTGACGGTATTTTCCGAAGCTTCACCTTCTTTATTGAAATGAATAATTTGCTTCCAGGTGCGTTTGATATTATCTGCAAATACCACCAAAAGATCACCGGCGTTGGCATGTTGTAATGCATAATCAACTGCTTCTTGCTCGCTTTCAATAATCTGAATGTTATTCTCAGGAATTCCAGCTTCTAGCAATGCTTCTTTTAATTTATGTGGAACTTCACCAGACTTGCGCCCTCTTAGACCATCATCTTGCTTACAGATAAACTGATCAAAATAAGGTGCTGCCGCTTTGGCAATATTGGCAATATCCTGATCACGTCTATCCCCAGGAGCTGCAATCACACAAGTCTTAATGCCCTTAGCATCAATCTGCTCAACTAGCTTACCCATTGCTAAAACAGCCGCTGGATTATGACCATAATCCATTAATACCTTAAATGGATGCTCATCAAACCAGTTCATGCGTCCTGGCGCTTGATAAAATGAAGTTGTAAAGGTTCTTAATCCATTTTTAATATCATCTAAGCTCATATTCATACTATAAGCAATCGCCACAGCAAACATGGCATTTTGTACATTGTGAACTGCTCGCCCTTCCATTGTTGCAGGAATCAAATGCGTCCATAATACCGGCATGTGAATATGATTATCAAAGATGGTGATCATATCGCCATTAACACCCTTCTCAATGACAACGGCCTTACCTGCTGCACGAATATGCTCTTTGACCAAAGCGTGCTCTGGGTTCATCGTCACATACATAATATGCTCAGCTTGTGTATAAGCGGATAATCTTAAGCAATGCGGATCATCGGCATTTAAAACCGCAACATCGCGGGCTGCATCAGTCACGATACGTTTCACTTCCGCTAATTCTTCTAAGGTATTAATACCCTTAAGTCCCATATGATCCTCAGCGATATTAATGCAAGCACCGACATTGCAATAATCATAGCCAAGACCACTTCTAAGCAGACCACCACGTGCCGTTTCAAATACAGCCACATCAACATTTGGGTCACGCAACACCATTTGTGCGGACTTAGGTCCTGTCATGTCACCTGCGACACTTAATTTACCGTTGACATAAACGCCATCGGTTGTGGTAAAACCAACACATTTACCTGCAATTTTCCACATATGGGCAACCATACGTGTTGTTGTTGTTTTGCCATTGGTACCGGTAATTGCTGCAATTGGAATACGCGCGCGCTCTGTATCAGGAAATAACATATCCATCACTGCACCTGCGACATCGCGTGGATAACCTTCACTTGGTGATACATGCATTCTAAAGCCAGGAGCTGCATTAACCTCACAAATCCCACCACCGACTTCTTGATAAGATTGGGTAATATCAGGGGATAGGAAATCAACCCCACCAACATCCAAACCAATCGCTGTAACTGCGCGCTCTGCCATCTCACGATTATCCGGATGCACTACATCGGTTAAATCAATCGCCGTACCACCGGTTGAGAGATTCGCTGTTTTGCGTAAATAGCAAATTTCACCCATAGGCAAAACACTCTCTGAGGTTAGTCCGGCTTTTTCTAATAACGTCAATGCTTGATGGTCAAGCTCAAGACGCGTTAATACCTTCTCGTGACCAACACCGCGCCTTGGGTCTTCATTGACAATATCAATAAGCTCAGCAATCGTATGCTTACCATCACCAACCACATGCCCAGGAACACGTTTCGCCACCGCGACTAATTTGCCATTAACAACCAACATGCGATGATCAAAACCTTCGACATACTGCTCTAAAATAACCCAACGACCATGCTCTTTTGCTACTGCAAATGCTTGTTTTAAAGTTTCATCATCTTGAATATTAATGCTTATACCACGACCATGATTACCATTTAACGGTTTAACCACTAATGGATAACCTAAATGACGGGCAACAGATAACGCATCACTTTCATAGCGCACACTGCGTTGCTTAGGCACAGGCAAGCCTAAGCCATTTAAAATCGTATTGGTTTGCTCTTTATCACAAGATATCTCAACGGCAATATGTTTGGTCTCACCGGTAATCGTCGCTTGAATACGGTTTTGATACTTGCCATGACCGAATTGCACTAAAGACTGGTCATTTAATCGAATATACGGGATATCACGCTTTGTCGCGGCTTCCACTAATGACCCAGTACTTGGACCAAACTCTTTGCTTTGGGCAAATTTAATAAAGCGAATTTTCTCTTCTTCAAAATTAAAATCTTTAAGATCGACATTAAGCGCTTGCTGTAGCTCTTGAGGTAATAACGAGATCAATAAATCACGTGCTAAGAAGCTCGCCTGCAAACCAACATCTTTTTGCTTATACTCAAACACCATATTGTATTGTCTTGGCTCACCAGTGCTGCGCGTTTTACCAAAGCTTACATTGCTACCCGCAACATCCTGAAGCTCAATTGCTACATGCTCCCAAATATGCCCCATCCATGTGCCTTCATCTTCACGCATGCGCCGTATAAAACCACCTGACTCACGATAGGAGCAGCCATGCTCTTTCAATCCCGGAAGCGCCTCAACCAAAGCATTAATAAAATCAGCACCAAGCTTTGCCGATGGCCACTCTTCTAAAACACCCAAGTCAATAACATGTCTAATGACCGGAAAGCTGGCATAGATGTTTGGTCCAATATAGACATTCGTGGATAGTATTTGCATTGCATTCTCCCTGTTTGTAATTTTTCTCCAAAGACACTAGTTGTTAGGATAATCAAAGTTAAACCCTTTGTATAGCAGACATTGACGCTTCCTATGTCAGAATTTTTGTATTTTGCAATCTATTTAGGTTTGAAAATTGTATTTCTACATTAATCTCTTTACGCACTCCAAGTTTACTCCACGCTTACTTTACCCCAATCTGGTGCATTACATACTGATACAGTGCTTTTTGTACCTGATACGTTGGATGAACATGATCCCAGAAGGCATAGCGCCATGGGTCATTACACATTTGCCCACTGCTTGCTGCCATAATCGCTGCTTTGATGTCAGCAGATAACGGTACTTTATTAATGTACTCTAGATTGTTTTCACCCGTTGCATTTTTCATCAACAACATTCGGTAAAAGTCATCCTGCCCCTCAGATTGAGCATTTAAATGCGTTGCAAAATACCCACCCTGCCAGCAAGATTGTCCAATTACCTTAGGATCAAGCTGTGTGTGATATGTTTTATTGAACTGCTCTGGGTCTTTTAACATTGATTCAAACATCGCATCAATACCAATAAATTTAACATTGCTTTGAGACGCTGCAAACTGCTTTAATAAAGTATTGTGTAGGTTGCTCATATAACTTAACACCGCCTCATTGCCCAGCTCTTTTGATTCAATGGTTAACGCTAAGTTTGGCAATCCAATAATTAATGCATTATCTGCGCCAACTTCGCCAATTGAGGAAATAATCTTACCAACAACCTGACTCACCGCATGATCCATTGCCTCTTTGCTCATCAATTTATCGGCTGTGAGATAGTCATTGGCACCAATAAAGAAGATTGCCAGTTTATTCTCACCTTGCGGCCAGCTTTGTTTATCTAACTGATACATTTTAACTTCTGCCGCTAGATTATAAGGCAAGCCTTGGCTTGCCCAGCTTGGTGACAATACAACCGTGGCACCACCAACTGAGTAGTTACTCACTTCAATGCCATAAGGCTTGATCATATTTTTAAGCTGCACTTCCCATACATTGCCATTAGAGAACATGCCGCTATGGTAAGGGGTGGATTTTGGAATTAACCCGCCTGAGAACTTATAAATATTGCCTTGATCACTTAAGCTATCGCCAAAAATTAAGACACGATTGACATGT
Organism: Pseudomonadota bacterium; assembly: GCA_027621155.1. Classification (GTDB taxonomy): domain Bacteria; phylum Pseudomonadota; class Gammaproteobacteria; order Francisellales; family Francisellaceae; genus Caedibacter. The sequence goes on from JAQCCA010000058.1 coordinate 5,742, forward strand.
TCAAGCGCACTGCCCTTGATACTTAATGCGCTTGAGCAAGCAGACACGGTAAAGCTTGGAATATTATAGTTACCTGACAAGGTGTAGCTATGCCATGATTTTTGATAATCCTGAGCAAGATTACCATGTTCAACCTCAATCTCACCATTGAGCTTCTTGAAGGTTGCATTATTACTTGTCCAACCATTATTTAACAAGTACTGGACGCTGCCTGATCGTGCCTTGGCATCTGTAGAAGGCGCAAAAGATATATGAATATCTGAAGTCGTATGGCTAAATGTATTACTATTAGTATACCTACCGGCTAAGAGATATTGATTGGGTGAAACTTCTGTACTGAAACTTGATCCGGCATTATCGCCATCTAGCTTAAAAGTCACTGGATAAGGGCAATTATTCTCTAAGATCAATTCTGATCTTGCATCCGCATTACTTAGTGCTGTACATCCCATTAAAGATAATGCCATAACGGCTGATAATGATTTTTTATTTGCACGAAACATATATGACTCCTTCCTAGATTTTAACAAACATTAATGCGTACTTTTGGTATGCCACTTGGACGGTTCCACCAAGCTGATGTCTCATTGAGATTTTCTGTCCACCAATAATAAACAGACAACGTCAGCGCACCTTGTAAAGGTGCAACATACATGGTATTAGTCCATACACCTGGCGTTAATGTCAAGCGGATTTTGCCAATGATATTTACAACAAAGTCATCTGTATAACTCTTTAATTTTGCCTGTTTTATCTAAAAACCATATGCTACACCGTAAAAACATAACAGTCATTTTTAGTCATTTTAGTTTCATTGTCTTAGCCATCTTCTGAGCATAAGATAACCACCAATGAACACCAAGCTTGCTAAATAGCAATTAGTGCTTCATTAACAATCAGTGGCGTGAATAACACACTCCCCCCCCTTAACAACCATCTTACAGAGAAGGAAAAGTTATGAAATATAAAACTTTAAGCATTCTTGCCAGTTTATTACTACTTTGTTCAACAAGCTTTGCTCTTACACAAACATCATCAACCACCCCTGCTATTTCTACCAAACTACACACACTGGTTAACACGCCTGTTACTGCTGATAATGGCTACTTTCCTTTACAAATTGTCAATAATCTAAAAGACAGCAGCAATATCAATCACGCTTATCTATTGATGGTTGCACAAACATTTAGTGATCCAGCAAATACTTGTGTGATGCAATTCTCAAGTAAAACAATTGGATCAGGTTCAGATGCTCATACGATCACAGTAGGAACGTGTGAAATACCAACAGCTGGTGAGAATATTGGTGATTTGGCACAGAATATCCAGTCACTCCCTGGTTATAATGCAGCGACAAACAGCATTGTTGTTTATATTCCGCACGTTCAAAGTGGGCGTGCTTTTGTATCAATCAATCATAAGTTAAGCATGATGAGCTTAGAGCAAGCCAATGGCACAATGACTTATCAAGCTCCTAATGATAGCAATGTAAATGATCCAAGCTATGATATTATTTATGATAAATTTGAGTTTACCTATGATCAAAAAAATACTTTTTGGATCAATCCTACTTCAGTGGATTTTTTCTCCTTACCCATTACCTTGGTGAAGTATGGCACATCAACGAATCAGGATGGATTGATTGAACCTTACTCTGGTGCTCCGTTATATCAGCTCAATAACGGTAGCTACATGGCTATTACACGCACTGAGATCATGAATCAGATCTCACACACACTCCAAACAGCTGAAACCACCCATAATGACTGGAATAAGCTTATCCATAATTATCAGAACACATTGATTCGTATTGCTGCCCCTCATATCGCACCATACTTCCCCAAAGAAAGTTATCTTGATAATTTTGTGAAATTCATCACAACCTATTATAAAACACACACCATTACCATTGATGCACGCGAACTTGCTGGTAGCGATATGGTCTTAGGCAAATTTTATGGTTCTGAGTACCCTGTCAGTACATATCCTGAGCTTTATCAATTTACTGGCAAAGTTAATAGCGATAATCAGTTTGTATTTAATAATGCACTTGGTGTTGCTACAGTTAATGCAAAATTAGGAACTCACTTACACGCAGTTCCTTCATATTCGATCAATATGACCGACGCTAAAGCAATTGCTAAAGGTTTCTTTGAACCCGGTGAAGCCAATACCCCCTTTGCAACACCTAATAAAACATTGCAAAGCGTGCTTGTCAAAAACCTCGCTGCCGCTTGGTCAGTGGGCTTATTACCAGCCTATGGCAGCTCTTATAAAGAAACACCAGATAGTAGTGATAAAGATGGTGTTAGTTGCACCTCTGAGCAACCATCAAGTACCACAGGCACATTACTCAATATTTGTTACTTCAAGGAGAATAAAAAATATCACAATTTTTACAACCCAACCAATCCAACCATCTCAAGTAGTCATAACAACCCATGGTATGATGTTTATGCGGCAGCCATTCACAGCATCATGCCTAATACCTATGCTTATGCCTATGATGATGTTGCTAAGCAAGATGGCACCTTGACCGGTAGTAACAATACACAGCCAGTAACTGTTGTTCTTGGTGATATGAGTGGTGTTAATATCCCCACACCTCCAGTGCCAACACAATTTCAACCAGCATCCATAACAGGTGTTAATAACAGCCAATCACAAGCTAATGCCTTATATTGCAATGGGACAAACTGCACAACAACCGTCTCATTTACAGCCCCAGTGCAATCAGATGTTAGTTATTATGCAATGCCAAATAATTTATACAGCAGTATTTCAGCTAAAGATCTAGCTCAAATGCAAACTATTGTTACAGGCACCACCAGCGCTAATGGCACACAAAGCTACACCACAACCATCACGATACCACAAACAGATGTGAGTTCAGCCCCCACACAAGCAGGTAGCGTTGCTGGGTTACAAGTGCAAGTGTTTGCCTGCTCAAATGTTGCTGGCGGTAACTGCCCAGGACAAGATAATTATGAAACAACACCACCAACAGGATCAGCCATCTACCCTAAACCTACAGTTAATGTATTACCCGCAACAATTACATCACATTCAGGTTATACTTGCTCAGGAGATACTTGCAGTGTGACACTTAACTGGAGCATTCCACAAGGTCAAGGGCAAGGTGTGCAATACTATGTTGGGCTACAGGGTTATACCTTAGGTACTCAAGCAGGTTTCCAAAATGATGTTTATTCGCTAACCAGCGCAAGTGCTACATCTCAAACAGTTACTGTTGCCAAGACCAACTTAAAAGACACATTGCTACAAGCACAAGTCTTTGCCTGCTCAACAGTTACTAATAACTGCCCAACATCTGACAATGATTATAACCCTGCAAACCCAGCACCTGGTAGTACGCCAGTTGACCTAACTAAACCAAACTAAGGCTATAAAAACCGCATCGACAAATCAATTGCTTGAATGTTTTTAGTCAGTGCACCAATCGAGATAAAATCAACGCCGGTTTGTGCAACCGCATAAATACTATCAAGTGACATATTACCAGAGGCCTCAAGTTGCGCTTTACCCTTAGCAATACTGACGGCCTTTTGCATATCTCTCAATGAGAAATTATCAAGCATAATCACATCGGCATGCGCTTTTAGCGCTTCATTAAGCTCATCAAAGTTCTCAACCTCGACTTCAACCGTTTTCTGTGGCGCGATTTCTCGCGCTTTTTCAATCGCCTTGGTAATGGAGTGATCACAAGCTGCAATATGGTTTTCTTTGATTAAAAAGGCATCAAATAAACCAATGCGGTGATTCATACCTCCACCACAAGTAACCGCGTATTTTTGTGCCAGACGGAATCCTGGAATCGTTTTGCGTGTATCAAGGATTGTGCATTCCGTGCCTTTGATCGCTTGTACATATTCACGCGTTTTTGTAGCAACAGCTGAGAGCATTTGCAAGAAATTAAGCGCATTGCGCTCAGCAGACAAAATACTGCGTGCTAAACCCTCAACTTCAAAGAGCGTTTTATTAGCAGGAACCTCATCGCCATCATGATGATACCAATGGATTTTTAAATTAGGATCGACCTGTCTAAAGACTTCATTCACCCAATCATAGCCACACATCACCATCGGTTCACGTGTGATCACGCGAGCACATGCCTGTTCATCTTCATTGATCAATAGCGCATTAATATCACCTTGATCAATATCCTCAGCCAGAGCTTGCGTTACCATTGTTGTCACAAGCGCTTTAGGGACTTCGGTAATTTGTTCGGTTTGTAAGTGTGTATGACTCATTTATTGTTAAACTCCACCATTCGCGTTAATGGCACCATTGCACGCTCACGCACATCATCTGGTACGATAATTTCATTATCACCTTTCTCTAAAACTTCAGCGAGATTCTTTAAGGTATTCATCCCCATCCACGGACAATGCGCACAGGATTTACATGTCGCACTATTGCCCATGGTTGGCGCTTCAATAAATACCTTATGAGGCGAGGCTTGCTTCATCTTATAGAAAATACCGGCTTCAGTCGCTACGATAAAAATAGGATTTGGTAGATTTTTTGATGCTTCCAATAATTGTGAGGTGGAGCCAACGGCATCAGCCAGTGCGACAATCTCTTGAGGGGATTCTGGATGCACTAACACAGCAGCTTCTGGGTATTGTGTTTTTAAATCAAGGAGTGCACGCGCTTTAAATTCCTCATGCACAATGCAGGCACCATTATAATGCACCATATCCGCGCCAGTTTGCTTCTCAATCCAACGTCCAAGGTATTTATCCGGTGCCCATAGAATCTTTTGACCCTGATCACTCAAATACTCACAAATTTGTAAGGCATTGGATGAGGTAACTGTCCAATCAGCCAAAGCCTTAATACGCGCTGAGGTATTTACATAAACCACCACCGCGCGATCAGGGTGCTCAGCAATAAACGCTTTAAACTCTTCCTCTTGACAGCTCACATCAAGTGAGCACTCAGCTTCCAATGTCGGCATAATAACTTTTTTATGCGGCGATAAGATCTTGGCGCTTTCACC
>JAQCCA010000059.1 GCA_027621155.1 Pseudomonadota bacterium
AGCATGGTTTCCGACAAATGGACTCACAAGGGGAGTAAGTCCACTATATATGATGATGAGATAATCTAGATATATATCTGTGAGAAGGATTGCATAACGGATTAAAATAAAATGGAGAATAAAAATGAGTCAAGCAACCTGCCTTGATATAAGAGAATATTATAAGTCAGCATACTTAGACAAGGAAGTAGATACCGTAGATCATTTCTTTGCGGAAAATGCCACGTTTAGTGGAATCCTTGGATTATCCAATGGATTAAAGCAAATTAAATCCAGTTTAGAGTTAGTGAATCAAATGATCGAAGTGGATGATTTTCAAGTACGCTCTCTGATAGAGATGGAAGATATCATTCTTATCAAAGCAAATATACAAGCAACATTACTTGTCGATTGCTTTGGGATAAACTCCATAGGAAAAAAAGTAACCCTAGATAGTGAATATTTTTACCGTCTGCATAACGATAAAGTGATAGATGGTAAGTTCTCATGTAATTATGAAAAACTTATCAATCAGCTAACTAAAAATCAACGTGTTTTAAATAAAACACCTCTAGAATACCAAACACGCCTTATCGCAGACTATATCAAACAAATTTTTATGTCGCATGGCGTCAATATTCCTCCACAAGCCTTAAATTGCTCACTATTACAGCACTATGGTTTACCAATAAAAATGATTTCTAGTTTTTTTGAATGCTCACAGGAAACCATTAACAGCCATTTAAAGTACTCCAGAGCAAAATTTAGAGAACAACTTGTCTATGGCTGCCTTTCTCAGCTAATTGATAAAAACACACATTCAAACACCATTACCCAAACTTATTGCCGTTATATGCTGCAACTTAAATCTTATTAAAAGGCGCATTCGCGCAATAAAGGTAAACATATGAAGAAGTCGACAATTTTACTAGCACTCACACTATACGCCCCCATGCTTTATGCCAATAACTCTGGTTTTGATTGGCGTATTGCACCTGCTTTTAGTTATTACCATTATAACGAACCTAATGTCATGAAAAGTAAAGGACCATCCATTGGCTTATTGAATCAAGTTAGCTATACACAAACCAATCATTTAAAATGGATGATCGGATTGTATCTAGAGTACTCGCACGGGAGTTATAGCTCACAATACACCGGCTCACATGAAGCAGATATCAGTTATCTTCTAAATATCTCTCCAAAGATTGGTTATAACCTAAATATCGCTCAAAACTGGCAGATAACACCATTTTCAGGAATAGGTTATCGCATGCTTTATAACAACTCCACAGGGCAGCTAACAACCACACGACATAGTGGTTACTTAAGAGTATCTAACTATTTCTATCTGCCGATAGGCGCAGATCTTGCATATCACCAAACAGATTGGTTTATCAGTTCGCGCTTTCAATTTAATTATCTCATTTATGGGGTTCAACATTCAGGGGTATATGGTGGTATAAATAACCCTCAACACCATGGTTATGGCCTACATTGGTCTTTATCCGCAGGGAAAAATTATCAAAACTTTAGCTTATCCATTGGGCCTTATATTAATTATTGGTGGATTAACGATTCAGAAGCCCGATATGCAGACAATGGCAATATCAAAATTATTGAACCACAAAATGATACGCTTGACCTAGGTATTGCTATTACTTTTGGTTTCTAATTACTATCGCTGACTTGCTTGTTTAGTGAGAAACTTTAAGCAAAAAAAAAGCGACATACCGTCGCTTTTATAAATTGCCACATTTAAAGTGGCCTATATAGAAAGTCTTAGCTTAAGCTAATTTGTACATCAACACCAGCCGCAAGATCAAGCTTCATTAAGGCATCAACTGTTTTCTCAGTTGGCTCAACGATATCGATCAAACGCTTATGCGTTCTGATTTCATATTGATCACGCGCATCTTTGTTAACGTGTGGCGAAATTAATACAGTGAAACGTTCTTTACGTACAGGCAAAGGAATAGGTCCTTTTACTTGCGCGCCAGTTCTTTTCGCTGTCTCAACGATCTCTTTAGTTGAAAGATCTATTAATTTATGGTCAAACGCTTTCAAGCGGATGCGAATGCGTTGGTTACTAATATTTGTTGCCATTTTATTCAAACCTTCTAATTATGAGTTACGCTTTTTAATGATGTCTTCTGCAATGTTGTTTGGCACTTCTGCATACTTCTCAAACTCCATAGAGAATGAAGCACGCCCTTGAGAGATTGAACGTACATTTGTTGCATAACCAAACATTTCTGCCAATGGCACCAATGCATTTACGACTTTACCACTTGGGTTTTCATCCATACCAGAGATCATGCCGCGACGACGGTTTAAATCACCGATCACGTCACCCATATACTCTTCAGGCATAACAACTTCGACTTTCATCAAAGGCTCAAGAATCACAGGAGATGCTTTTTGTGCACCTGATTTAACTGCCATTGAGCCTGCAATTTTAAATGCCATCTCAGATGAATCGACATCGTGGTATGAACCATCATAAAGTGTCGCTTTAACATCGATCATAGGGTAACCAGCGATAACACCATTTTTCAACTGTTCTTCAATACCCTTACCAACGGCACCAATATATTCTCTAGGAACTGTACCACCAACGATTTGATCAACGAATTCAAAACCTTTGCCCATTTCTTGTGGCTCAAGCTTGACCCATACATGACCATACTGTCCACGACCACCTGATTGACGCACGAATTTACCTTCGGCATCAACGCTTTGCTTGATCGTTTCACGATAGGCTACTTGTGGATTACCAACATTAGCTTCCACTTTAAACTCACGTCTCATACGATCAACAATAATTTCTAAATGAAGCTCACCCATACCAGAAATAATGGTTTGACCTGATTCTTCATCCGTATGTACACGGAAAGATGGATCTTCTGCTGCCAAGCGACCTAATGCCAATGACATTTTTTCTTGATCTGCTTTTGACTTTGGCTCAACTGCAACTGATATGACTGGCTCTGGGAAATCCATACGCTCAAGTGTGATAATCTTGTTTTCATCACATAGCGTATCACCCGTTGTGACTTGCTTTAAGCCAATACATGCAGCGATATCGCCTGCACGAACTTCTTTTAGCTCTTCACGCTTATTAGCATGCATCTGCACAATACGACCAATACGTTCTTTCTTACCTTTCACTGGATTATAAACAGAATCACCAGACTGTAGTACACCTGAATAAACACGAACGAAGGTTAAATTTCCAATAAACGGATCAGCAGCTAGTTTAAATGCAAGTGCTGAAAATGGCTCATCATCAGAAGACTTGCGTGATGCTTCTGTACCATCTTCTAATTCACCGCGAATCGCTGGCACTTCATCAGGAGCTGGCAAATAACGCACAACACCATCAAGAACCGCTTGCACACCTTTGTTCTTAAATGCAGAACCACAGAATGCCAATACGATTTCATTATTGATTACACGTTGACGTAATGCCGCATGAATCTCATCATTGGTTAGCTCTTCGCCTTCAAGATATTTATTCATCAACTCTTCATTCGCTTCAGCAGCAGCTTCAACCATTTCTTGGCGCAACTCTGCAGCGTGCTCACGAAGTTCAGCTGGAATTTCTTCTAATGTATATGTTAGACCTTTATCTTCCTCATTCCACATGATTGCTTGCATGCGCACAAGATCGATAACACCCTTAAATTCTTCTTCAGCACCGATATTAAGCTGCATAGGAACAACTGTTGCCTTGAGACGTGTTCTGATTTGACCTAGCACACGCTCATAGTTAGCGCCCGCTCTATCCATTTTGTTAACAAAAACAATACGCGGTACACCATATTTATTTGCTTGACGCCAAACTGTTTCTGATTGCGGTTCAACACCTGATGAACCACAAAAAACAACAACCGCACCATCTAGCACACGCAAAGAACGCTCTACTTCAATCGTGAAGTCAACGTGCCCTGGGGTATCAATGATGTTAATACGATGCTTGTCAAACTGCTTATCCATGCCTTGCCAAAAGACTGTGGTAGCGGCAGAGGTAATCGTGATTCCACGCTCTTGCTCTTGTTCCATCCAGTCCATTGTTGCGGCACCATCATGTACCTCACCAATTTTGTGAGAAACACCCGTATAAAACAAAACACGCTCAGTTGTCGTTGTTTTTCCCGCATCTACGTGGGCACAAATCCCAATATTTCTATATTTTCTAAGTTCAGTCGCACGTGACATGAGTTTTCTCCAATCTTACCAACGGAAATGTGCAAATGCTTTATTCGCTTCTGCCATTTTGTGTGTATCTTCACGCTTCTTAACAGCAGCGCCACGACCTTCTACAGCTTCCATTAATTCACCTGCAACACGATAAGCCATGCTTTTTTCTTTACGCTTACGTGAAGCATCAATGATCCAACGCATTGCCATGGTCATTTGACGCTCTGGACGAACTTCAACAGGAACTTGGTAAGTAGCCCCACCAACACGGCGTGACTTTACTTCGACCATAGGCGCAACCGCTTCTAAAGCTTTTTCAAAAACTTCAGTCGCTTTTTCGCCTGATCTTTTAGTTTCGATTTGCTCAAAAGCACCATAGACGATTCTCTCGGCTACAGACTTTTTACCTGATAACATGATGTGATTGATAAATTTTGCAACGATCTCGCTTTTAAACTTCGGATCTGGCAACACTTCGCGCTTTGGTGCTCGATTTCTTCTAGACATTTTATATTTCCTTTAAATACAAATTAAACTTATGCTTTAGGACGCTTAGTACCGTACTTAGAACGGCCTTGCTTACGGTCTTTAACACCTGAAGTATCAAGCGCACCGCGAACTGTGTGATAACGCACACCTGGTAAGTCTTTTACACGACCACCGCGAATCAAAATAACGCTATGCTCTTGTAGGTTGTGACCTTCACCACCAATATAAGTCGTTACTTCAAAACCGCTTGTTAATCTCACACGCGCTACTTTTCTTAACGCTGAGTTTGGTTTCTTAGGGGTTGTTGTATAAACACGCGTACATACACCACGTCTTTGCGGACATGCTTTCAACGCTGGCACGTTTGTTTTTACAACCTTTTTTTTGCGCGGATTGCGCACCAACTGGTTAATAGTTGCCATTATTTACTCCGTAGTTTTTTAAACATCTAATCTTTGCATAAATATAAAAAGACGCGGCATTATATACAAAAGCCATGCTGTTTTGCAAGAAATGGATTTAGGTTTTTGATTCAATACGTCAATACGTTCACACTTACCCTTCGACTTACGCTCAGAGCACAATAGCAAAGACCTAGAAAATATTCTTTACAATCACATTCTGATTGCGCTCAGGGCCTGTTGAAATAATATCAATCGGCACATTTAAAGTTTGCTCAACAAAGCGCACATAATCGCGCGCCGCTTGAGGCAATTTGTTATAGTCTGTTTGCTTAAACGTCTCTTCGGACCAGCCTTTTAATGTTTTGTAAATCGGCTTGCAACGCACATAGTCGGCATTATCATACGGCGGATAAGAAACTTCTTTACCATCTAATTCATATGCCACACAGACCTTTATCTCTGTTAAGCCATCTAAAACATCAAGCTTTGTTAAACAAATAGATGTGATACTGTTGATTTCAATCGCACGACGCAATGCCACTAAATCAAGCCAACCCGTGCGGCGCTTGCGCCCTGTTACTGTGCCAAACTCACAGCCTTTGACACCTAAGTGCTCACCAACTTCATCAAACAACTCAGTGGGATAAGCACCACTGCCTACACGCGTAGTATAGGCTTTAGTGATACCAACAACGGCATCAATATAACATGGTCCAAAGCCCGCTCCTGAAGCTACCGTACCCGAGATCGTATTTGATGAGGTTACAAATGGGTAAGTACCATGATCGATATCAAGTAACGTCCCTTGCGCACCTTCAAAGATAATTTTGCCTTTATTCACACGAATGGCATTTAATTCCGCAGATACATCGGTAATCATTGGCAAAATCGTTTTTGCATAATGCAATAATGATGCATAGGTTTCTTCCAAATCAAAATGGACATCCACTTTGTAATAGTTTTGCAAAGTGAAATTATGTAGATCCAATAGATTCGTAAGTTTTGCTTTCAACTTCTCAGGATGCGCCAAATCGCCAATACGAATCGCACGACGCGCAATCTTATCTTCATACGCTGGACCTATGCCACGCTTTGTTGTGCCGATCTTATGCTCACCTAATGCCGCTTCACGCGCTTCATCTAAAGCAACATGCACAGGCAACACCAAAGGACATGCTTCACTGATACGTAAACGCTCAAACACCGGCACATTGCGCGCCAACAGTTCATCCATCTCAGCATGTAAAGCCTCTAATGACACCACGACACCATTACCAATAAAGCTCTTAACGCCATCGTGCAAAATACCCGATGGGATAAGGCGCAGTTTAGTTACCTCGCCATTAATCACCAAGGTGTGACCAGCATTATGCCCACCTTGAAAACGTACCACGGCATCGGCTTTATCTGTCAAAAAGTCCACGACTTTACCCTTACCTTCATCACCCCACTGGCTACCTAAGATAACAATGTTATGGTTCACTGAAATTCCTCACTTTGCTAATTACAGTAGCATGTTAAAGATTTTTGATAAGCTTGACAAACAAAATGCTTGAGTTTTATATATCTTGACTTTAAATTTTTGTACGGCACATAGACGCTAGAGATCAACACAGTGTATTCAAGCTTAACAGATAGTCAGTCGTTGTAGGACAGGTGTTAAGGTACGTGCGCTGAGGGGTCACATTTCAAAAACACCTTAATGATAAAGAGTTTCTTCCCCATCGGGTCTCGTTTTAAATCTTCTATGTTGCCATAAATATTGATCAGGGTAGCTTAAAATTATCTTTTCTAGAAATTGATTATATCGTTCAGCGTCATCGTAGTCATTTCCTGATGGAAAGTTATGCCATTTTGACATCATATGGATTTCATAGCCTGACAAATCTTCCTTTCTGACGTAATAGCATGGTATTACATCACTCTTACCGTTTTTTGCTAACCAGCTTGTAGCAGTTAGCGTTGCGCAAGGGATTTTGAAAAAAGGAACAAACAAAGTTCTCTCGTTGCCAAAGTCTTGATCAGGCGCATACCAAATAGTCTCACCTCTTAACAGGTTCTTAATAATAGAGAACACATTTTTACGTTGAATACAGAGCTTGGCATAACGACTGCGGGAAGAAGTCATGATGTACTCAAAAAAATCAGATTTATGCTTTTGATAAATAAAGCTTACATTGAAATTTTTAAGGTTGCTTGCCATTAACCTGCCCATTATTTCCATGCAGCTAAAGTGACCGCCAAGCAATATCATGGCATGGTTAGGGTCATGATTAATAAAATCCTTAGAAAACTGCTTATCCAAATAAATCTTCCTGAACCTTTTATCTGGCATAAACCATGCAATAACAGTTTCAATACCAGACATGCAAAGGGCTTCAAATGATTGTTGGCATAATTTTTCAAGCTCTATTGTTGATTTATCTGGGAAGCACAATTGGAGATTACGATAGGTTATTTTATAACGACGCTTTGCCAGTTTATAAAATTTTTTGCCGATGAATCTTCCTGTCTTCATTTGCCATTTGTAGGGTAATCTAATAAATGATTTCAAACAAAAAACAAGTATCCAGCTCGTATAATATCGTGGATGGATAAAACGATTATTCATTTAGCGATATGCTCTAGAAGCAAATGCATTTCTTGATTCTTTTTTAGCGCGTTTAATGGCCGCTCTTTTGGCTATTTTTCTTTGTTCCGTGGGTTTTGTATAATGTTGTCGTTCTCGCATCTCTTTAACAATTCCAGCCTTTTCACATGCTCGTTTAAACTGCCTTAGCGCTATGTCAAAAGGTTTACGATCATCGACTCTAATGCGAGGCATTATGCCAACTCAACATTAATAGCTTCAGGTCCTTTTTTACCTTGCTGTGTTTCAAACGTAACGCTTTGACCATCTTGCAAATGCCCACCAGTGGCATCTAGATTTGTTATATGCACAAAAACATCGTTACTTCCATTCTCAGGTTGAATAAATCCAAATCCTTTTGCACTATTAAAAAACTTTACGGTACCTTGTACTTTATTACTCATATTTTTCATATCTCTTTATTGATTTATGTACACAGCGATATTGCTATGTAGCCGTCACACCTTAACACGAAAGAAATGGTAAAGATATAAGTTCCTAAAAAATATTTATTTGCACTTTTTGTTGTTGTAGCCAGTTTTTTTATATAGAATTTTGATGATATTGTAGACGCTTGCATATATCTGCTACCGACACCAGTAATTATAGGAACTTATTTGATGAACAAAGATAATCTTTTGTCTGATGACGATATTACGTTATGTCGACAACAATATATTGAATGAGGCAGTGCATAATGAACAATCAACGAACACCCGTAAGAGAAAGAGCGAAGCAGTTTTCGAAACAGCTTAAAAAAGACAATCCAGATTATAACTACCTAAAAGAACTTTTTAGACACATTCGTCAAGAGTTGGATATAAAAGTTAATAAATCAGAGCCCAAAAAATTACCTTATGTCCCTACTGAAGAAGAAATTAGCAAATACTATAAAGTTGTTTGGCAGTCTAGGAACATGAAATACGTTGTAATAGTGAAAACACTATTATATACAGGTGTTCGAGTATCTGAATTAATTAATATAAAGATATCAGATGTTGACTTGGACCGTTGTCAAATTAGAGTTAATCAAGGCAAAGGAAACAAAGATAGAATTGTACCATTTCCTAACCATTTTACTGAGGTATTAGCTGTACATATCAATAGTATGCGTAAGGAAAAAGCAGTCTATTTATTTGAGTCAAACTGGAAAAAACCCTATTCAGACAGGGGAATACGCAAGATTTTAGAAAAATATTCAGATGAGGCAGGTCTTGAGCATGCAATATCGCCCCATAAATTGAGACATTTTTTGTTTACTTGGATGAAGAAAAAAGGAGTAGATGATGCCTTAATTCAACCTTATTCAGGGCATGAAAGTAGAAAGTCTTTAGAAATATACTCAAAACTATCACTTAATGATTGCCAACAAGAGTATGAACAACAGATAAAATCATTTCCAATTTAGATGTAGCCCCTCAGCGCACGTACCTTAACATCTGTCCTATGATTAAGATTAAATTTATATTTTGATACTTTATTGCTGCATGAGCGCAGCCTCTACATACTTCTTATATTCCGGATGTGCTAAGTTAAATTGCTCAAGCATGATGGTCTGCACTTCCTTTGTCGCATGCACTAATCCGCCGGCGATATTATGTGCTAACTGCTGTTTTTGTGATTCATTCATCAATTGAAATAAATCCCCCGCTTGCGAGTAGTTATCCTCAGCTTGCGCATCATAATAACCTATATCACCAGATTGTCTTAATGGTGGTTCTTGATATTGAGGCGCTTCAGTTGGCGCACTGGTTTGTTGGTTAGGGTAAAAGTTCACGTCACTACTTTGCGAGACATCCAAGCCCGTGCCTGCCATCGCGCCATCACGTTGATAATTATGCATTGGGCATTTTGGCGCGTTAACGGGTAAATGATGCGCGTTAACACCAACTCGATATCGATGTGCATCTTGATAGGCTAGTAGTCTTGCTTGCAACATTTTATCAGGTGAAGCACCAGTGCCAGGTACGAGATTACTTGGCGCAAAAGTTGACTGCTCAACTTCAGCAAAATAATTATCAACATTACGATTTAACTCAAGCACACCGATCTGCTGCAATGGGAAATCAGCATGTGGCCAGACTTTGGTTAAATCAAATGGATTAATATGATAATTCTGCTCCTCTTGTTCCGTCATCACCTGAATTTTAACATCCCACTTTGGAAAATCTCCCTTGGCAATAGCATCAAAAAGATCTTTCTGCGCACCAAATCCAGGCATTTTAGCCGCTTCTTCATCGGTTAGATTTTCTATACCTTGCTGAGTTTTAAAATGCCATTTGACCCAAAAACGTTCACCTTTAGCATTATACAAACTTAAGGTATGTGAGCCAAACATATGCATATGACGATAGCTCTTAGGAATACCGCGATCAGACATTAAAATCGTCATTTGATGTAACGATTGTGGATTCTTGGACCAGAACTCATACATCGCTGCAGGGTCTGGTAAGTTGGCTTGCGGGTTTTTCTTTTGTGAATGGATAAAATCTGGAAATTTACTCGGATCTCTTAGAAAAAATACTGGTGTGTTATTGCCGACGATATCGTAATTGCCTTGCTTGGTATAAAACTTAATTGCAGTACCTCTTGGATCACGCGCATAATCACTTGAATCCTGACCGCCGCCAACCGTTGAGAAGCGGATAAATACATCTGTTTTTTTACCCTTGCCCTGTAAAAAATCGGCAATGCTTAAATCTGATAAATCTTCTTCCAAAGTAAATACACCATAAGCACCTGAACCACGTGCATGTACGACACGCTCAGGAATACGCTCACGATTAAAATGCGCAAGCTTCTCAAATAACCTGAAATTATCAAAGGTTAACGAGCCACGCTCACCAGCACTGATACTGGTATTATCATTGGGCACCGGTGCGCCATTGTTAGTTGTTAAATGTTTCTTGCCCATCTTGAACTCTCCTTATTGTGGTTATGCAACTTGTTGAAAATTTTTATACTTCCAATCTTATCTCCACCTCTTCCTTATTAAAAAAATATTATATTTTTATTTTTAATATATTTTATTTATCGCCATGCAGTACT
>JAQCCA010000060.1 GCA_027621155.1 Pseudomonadota bacterium
GTGACATGTACCCATGAGTATCAATTATCAAAGTTTTATGATGCATGTCCTAAGTGCCAAAGCCATGATAAAGAAATACTAACAGGTCAAGATATGTTGGTGGAAAAAATTGAGTTTGTAACTTCAGAATAATAAGAGTTAAGAGTTAAGAGTTAAGAGTTAAGAGTTAAGAGTTAAGAGTTAAGAGTTAAAAGTTAAGAGTTAAGGAGTAAGTTATGTGTACAACTTGTGGTTGCAGCGGTTCTGAGCATACGCATCAACATGCACACGACCATCATCACCATCATGATCATGGGGTTGATAGTGTTAAATTAGAACAGGCAATTTTGGCAGCAAATGATCAATATGCGCATGCCAATCGTAAGGTTTTGAGTGCTAAAAATGCGCTAGCCTTTAATTTTGTATCCAGTCCAGGTTCGGGCAAAACCTCATTGCTTGAAAAGACGATTGCTAAGCTTCATGCTGAGCACCCAATCGTTGTTGTTGAAGGTGACCAACAAACTGAGATCGATGCCAATCGGATCCGTAGGGCAGGGGCGAAAGCCTATCAGATCAATACCGGTAAAGCATGTCATTTGGATGCGCATATGGTTGGGCATGCATATGAGCATTTAGATATTCAAGAAAACAGTTTTGTCTTTATTGAGAATGTCGGTAATTTGATTTGTCCCGCGATGTTTGATTTGGGTGAAAAGCATCGCATTGCTGTGATTTCGGTGACAGAAGGTGATGATAAGCCACTGAAATATCCTGATATGTTTTATCATGCGGATACGGTGATTATTAATAAAACGGATCTATTGCCGTATGTTGATTTTAGTGTTGATCGTTGCATTGAAAATATTCGTAAAATTCGTCGTGATATTCGATTTTTTGAGCTTTCGGTTAAAACGGAAGCGGGATTTGATAACTGGTTAAACTGGCTATCTTCTTTAATAACTTTGACATGCCCCGTTAAAGAAAAAGAGTGAACGAAAGACTACACAACTTAATGTCATTTTTCTTTTGTCTTTAGCTGGGTGTGGCAAATTTTTTGAATTGGTTAGGTAACAAATGGGTATAACAGCAGTCAAAATCACAGTTAATGGCATCGTTCAAGGTGTGGGCTTTAGACCTTTTATTTATACGTTGGCTGTAAAAAATGGCTTATCTGGCAGTGTGCAAAATACGCTTCATGGCGTTGAAATCATTCTACAAACGACACATCAGGAAGCTGAAAATTTTTGCACACTGATGAGGCAGCAATTACCTAAGCTTGCGCAAATTGAACATATCAAAATGACTGAAATCATGATGGATAAAGCACTTGATTATTTTAGTATTCTAGCCAGTAGTGAAGGGAAGCCTAAGACCAAAATTCCAGCCGATAGTGTTATTTGTGACGACTGTTTGAGTGAGCTATTTGATCCAAATAGTCGCTATTATCTTTATCCTTTCACGAGTTGTACTTATTGTGGTCCGCGCTTTAGTGTTACCGAGTCTTTGCCTTATGATCGAGAAACGACGACGTTTTCCAAGTTTCCATTATGTGATGATTGCTTGCGTGTTTATCGCAACCCTTTAGATCGACGTTATCACGCACAAACAACGGCTTGTTATGCGTGTGGTCCCAAATTATCTCATGCCTTTTCTGATATGGTGCAAACACTGAAACAAGGTGACATTTTAGCGTTGAAAACACATAGCGGGTTTAAACTGGTTGTGGATGCTAAAAATGAAGTAGCGATTACACGCTTAAGACAACGCAAAAGAAGACCATCTAAACCTTTCGCATTAATGGCATTAAATCAAGCCAGTATTGAACAATATGTGCAGTGTAATCAAAAAGAAAGTACGCTATTAAACTCGTCGGCTCGCCCAATTGTGTTGCTAGAGAAGAAAACAACGACTCAGTTGCCTGAAACGCTCGCACCTGATCTTAATGAGCTTGGTGTGATGTTACCGAGTTCTGCCGTTGATTATTTGCTTTTTTATTATCTCTTGGGGCAACCTAAAGATTGTGACTGGTTGCACCAAGCAAATGATCTATTACTGGTGGTGACAAGTGCTAACTTGTCCGGTGGAAGTATTATTGCCGATAACAATCAAGCTTATCAGTTGCTTGCACCCATTGCTGATATGATCGTGAGTGATGATAGACAAATTGCGATGCAAAGTGATGATAGCGTAATGTGTGTGGTTTTAGATAAATCAATGATGATTCGTCGCGCGCGTGGTTTTGTGCCATTAACGCTTAAGCTTAATCGTGAATTACCTTGTGTCTTTGCAACGGGGGCTTTGTTGAAAAACACCTTTTGTTTTATCAACCACAATGAAGCATATCTCTCACAATATATTGGTGATATGGATAGTGTCGATAGTATTGAATATTTTGAAAAAGCATTTCATCACTATCAACATTTATTTGGTGTGAGTTTCAATGCGCTGGCGTGTGATTCACATCCGGATTTGTATACGACTGAGTTTGTTGAGCGCTTAAACTTACCGCTTATTCGTGTGCAACATCATGAGGCGCATATTGCTGCAGCTGTAGCGGAGAATGCACTAAAAGATCCGGTGTTAGCGATTGTGCTTGATGGTTTTGGCTTGGGTGATGATGGTATGGCGCGAGGTGGTGAGCTTTATCATTGTGATATTGAAGCACTTAAGTTTACACGCGTATCAGCACTTCAATCGATGCCTTATTTAGGTGGTGATCGGGTGCAAAAAGAGCCATGGCGTATGGCGCTTAGCTTGTGTGTTGACTTGGAGTTAAAGGTGCCAAAGCATCTATTAGCAAATGAAAAAGCGCCAAGTTTTTTACAATTACTTGAGAAAAATAAAGAAAACTTAGCATATACGACAAGTATGGGGCGCCTATTTGATGGTGTGGCAAGTTTGTTAGATGTCTGTCATGGCAATAGCTTTGAAGCAGAAGCAGCGATGAAACTTGAAGCATTGGTTAACGTACCTAGGGTTGATAAAAGCTTGATTGAAATAAACAATAATCAACTGGATGTATCACAATTAGTCGCAAGAATAATGGGTATGCCAAAAGATAAAGGCAGTGAGCTATTTCATGGGACTTTAGCTTATGCTTTAGCCTTATGGGCGCATGAGAGTGCAGTCAATAAAGGCATTACTCAAGTGATATTAACAGGTGGTTGTTTTCAAAACAAAGTGCTGTTGACTGAAGTCGTGCAGTATTTAGAAACGTTTGGCTTAGAGGCGGTTGTGCCACAAAAAATCCCAGTCAATGATGGTGGGATAAGTTTAGGGCAAGCATGGCTTGCTGCAAATAAATTAAACAAGGAGAAAAAGCATGTGCTTGGCAATTCCTGCACAGATTATAGCGCTTAATGGCGACGACCAAGCGCTGGTTAATATCGGTGGTGTGCGCAAAGAGATTTCCTTGGCATTATTAAAAGATCAGGTTGATATCAATGATTATGTGATCGTACATGTTGGCTTTGCGCTTAGTAAACTAGATGAATCACAAGCTAAACAAACGTTAAAAGATTTCGCTGACATGCTGCAACAAGATCGAGGTGAGCTATGAACTATATTGAGGTTTTTCGCGATCCAAAAGTTGCCAAAGGACTTATTACTGAGATTAACAATAGCGTGCAAAGTGGGCGAAAATATCATCTGATGGAGTTTTGCGGCGGGCACACGCATGCGATTCATCGTTATGGTATCACAGGACTGTTGCCAACTGAGATTAAAATGATTCATGGTCCAGGATGCCCTGTATGTGTGCTACCGGTTGCACGCGTTGATCAGGCGATTTTTCTTTCGCTGCAGCCGAATGTGATTTTTTGTAGCTATGCCGATATGTTGCGAGTGCCTGGCACAAACCAAGATAGCTTACTCAAAGCCAAAGCGCGCGGTGCGGATGTACGCATGATCTACTCAAGTGAAGATGCGTTAAGGTTGGCACAAGAGAATCCAGATAAGAAAGTGATCTTTTTTGCGATTGGCTTTGAGACGACAACACCACCGACAGCTGTTGTATTGGATAAAGCATTAAATTTATGCTTGAATAACTTCTTTGTGTTTTGTAATCATGTGCTAACACCGATTGCGATGGAAGCCATCTTATCCGATGAGGTCAAAATTGATGGCTTTGTCGGCCCTTCACATGTCAGTATTGTTATTGGCAGTGATGCTTATCATGATGTGGCAACGCGCTTTGCCAAACCTGTGGTGATCGCGGGATTTGAACCTTTGGATGTATTGCAATCTATTGTGATGTTGATTCAGATGATTAACCGTGATGAAGTTGGTGTCAAAAACCAATACACACGTGCGGTGACGCCTCAGGGAAACACCTTTGCACAGCAATTAATCGCTGAGTATTTAGAATTACGAGATAGCTTTGAATGGCGTGGGTTAGGATTTATTCCAAAAAGCGCGCTAAAGATTAAAGATAAATATGCACAGTTTGACGCTGAAGTGGTCTTTGATATACCAATCATCAAAGGACAAGAGCATAAGGCGTGTGCATGCCCTGATATCTTGCGAGGAGTAAAAGAGCCTAAAGACTGTAAGCTCTTTGGTGTTGCCTGCACACCTGAGCAACCGATGGGAGCATGTATGGTTTCCTCTGAAGGGGCATGTGCGGCACATTATCAATACCAAGGAGTGTCGGCATGAGTGTTAAATTAAACTTCAAATCAGGTGTGGTAGATCTCGCGATGGGTGCCGGTGGCAAAGCAATGAATCGCTTGATTGATCAGTTGATGAAGAAAACCTTTGATAATGAGTATTTATCTCAAGGTGAGGATCAAGCAACGTTACCAAATCTCAATGGTAAAATTGCGATGACAACCGATAGTTATGTGATTACACCGTATTTTTTCCCTGGAGGCAATATCGGCAGTTTAGCTGTTTATGGTACGGTGAATGATCTGGCAGTAGGAGGTGTGAAGCCGCGTTTTCTTTCGGTTGGCTTTATTTTAGAAGAAGGCTTACCACTGAGTGATTTAAAAGAGATTGTTGAGTCGATGGCGGAAGCAGCCAAAGCATCTGATGTCCAATTAGTAACAGGAGATACTAAGGTGGTTGAGAAAGGCAAAGGAGATGGTATTTTTATTAACACGACAGGGATAGGTGTTGTTATGGATGGCTTTGTGACACATGAGCCATTAGTGAAAGGTGATTGTATTATTATCAATGGGGCAATTGCTGAGCATGGTGTTGCTGTGATGTCAAAGCGCGAGGGCTTAAGCTTTGACTGTGATGTCCAAAGTGATGCTATTAATCTAAATCATTTAATTGAAAAGCTACATCAATCAGGCTGTCGCATTAAAACAATGCGTGATCCGACACGAGGTGGTATTGCTGCAACCTTAAATGAATGGGCGAATCAATATAAAGCAAGTATTAGCATTGATGAGTCTGCACTTGTCGTTAGTGAAGAAGTGCGCTCTGCTTGCGAGCTATTGGGCTTGGATCCGCTTTTTATTGCAAATGAAGGCAAGGTTTTAATTGTTTGTAATGAAAACGAAGTTCAAAAGGTATTAGCCTGTTTACAGCGAGATGAATTGGGCAAAAATGCCAGTGTGATTGCTAAGGTTGATAAAGTAGGTAATGCATCGGTCAATATGCAAACAAACTTTGGTGGGTTTAGACGAGTCGACTGGCTAAGTGGTGAACAACTGCCAAGAATTTGCTAAACATAAGGAGGAATAATGAGTCAGTTTTATTTTTTAGCGCATCAGCGTCTAGATGATTTAATTAGCGCCTTAAAGGCACAGGGTTTTGAGGTAAAAGCACCAATCGTTGATGATCATGCGATTGTGTATGATGATATTGAAAAAGCAGCTGAATTGCCATGGGGCTATGTTGATGAGCAGAAACCTGCGCACTATCACGTCAAAAAAACGGATCAAAACAAAGCTTTTGCATGGAGTCTGCCAGTGCAATCAGTAAAGCCAATGTTGTTTAAAGAGAAAGAAGCATTATGGCAAGTCAAGCGTGATGACAGTGGCAAGTTGACATTTGAGCAGGCGCTCAATAAACAGAAATATGCTGTTTTAGGTGTTAGACCTTGTGATTTGCGCGCGATTGAAATTCAAGATCGTGTGTTTATCGAAAATGCCTATCAAGATGTGCGTTATAAGGCGCGACGTGAAGCGATGTTTATCATTGCAGCTAATTGTACCAGTTGTCATAGCAATTGCTTTTGCATTAGCTTAGGTGATAGCCCATATGCTGATAAAGGCTTTGAGTGGGCAATGACGGAAATCAATGATGGTTTTGTCATTGAATCAGGTAGTGATAAGGGCAGAGCGCTTATTGAGCAGCTGCAATTAAACCCAGCTACTGGTGCGCAAACCTATGAAGCGGAACAAAGAGTCAAAGCGGTATATGCAATGCAAGAGAAAAGCATCCCGCCCTTGGAAAAGGTTGAAAAGGCGCTATTTGCCAATTTACATCATCTGCAATGGGATGATGTTGCTAAGCGCTGTTTATCGTGTGGTAGTTGCACACAATCCTGTCCGACGTGTTTTTGCCATACTGAGAAAGAAGAGCCTGATTTGGAAGGGCAAGTAAGTACGCATTTGCGCGAATGGGATTCATGCTTTGGTTTAGATCATAGTTACACGCATGGTGAGTTATATCGTGAAGAACCTAAACATCGATATCGTCAATGGCTAACACATAAATTTTTCACTTGGCGCGAGCAGTTTAGAACCAAGGGCTGTGTTGGTTGTGGGCGCTGTATTACATGGTGTCCGGTGAGTATTGATGTTACGGATGAAATAAACATTATCTGTCAGGAGAAGCAGAATAAGCAGGAAAAACAGGAGAAAAAAGCATGATTTACCCACAAGATGCTTATTTGCCACATGAGGCTGAGATTATTGACTTTATTGAAGATGCACCAGATATTTTTACATTACGCTTACGTTTATGTGATGCGGATTTACGCCAGAAATATAGCTTCAAACCTGGACAGTTTAATATGATTTATCTTTATGGTGTGGGTGAGGTGGCAATCTCGATTGTTAATGATCGCGAGTTTAATCATGATGTTTTTGAACATACGATTCAAGTCGTTGGACGCATAACACAAGGTATGCATCAATTAAAAAAAGGTCAAAAGGTTGGTATTCGTGGACCTTTTGGCAGTAGTTGGCCAGTGGGTGAGGCGCAAGGCAAAGATGTTGTGATTATGACCGGCGGGTTGGGTAATGCACCATTGGTTGCTGCAACTGAAATGATGCTAAAAAACCGTCAAGCATATGGGCGGATTTATGTGGTGCAAGGTGTGCGTCACAGTGAGGGGCTTATTTATCAGGATAAATACACGCGTTGGAATACGATCCCAAATACACAGGTGATTGTAACGGCAACCGAGGGCGAGCCATTTGGTCCATGGCAATGGTATAAAGGTTTTGTCACCGAAGCGGTTAAAGATCTTAAGCTAGATTATCAAAATACTTATGTGATGAGAAATGTTGCACGTAGCTTTATTGATATTGGGGTGCCAGAGCATCAAGTATTTGTCTCATTAGAGCGCAGCATGAAATGTGCGATTGGGCATTGTGGGCATTGCCAGATGGGCAAAGAATTTGTCTGCAAAAATGGTGCTGTTTATGCCTATCCGCAAGTTGAAAAACTGTTGTCAATCAAGGGGGTGTAAAATGTCGCATGAGAGTAAATTAAGAAATTTAAGTAACAAACCAACACTTGCTGTGCATAAGTTTAGCTCATGTGATGGTTGTCAACTGGCATTTATTAATGATGGAATTCGCCTGCTGAAATTATCACAATTGGTTGAGATCAAACATTTTGCTGAGGCAGGTCCTGTTGACGAAGATGCCAAGGTCGATATTGCGATTATTGAAGGCAGTGTTAATACCAAACATGATGTAGAGCGCATTCAAAAGATTCGTGAAAATAGCAAATATCTTATTACGATGGGCGCATGTGCGACAACAGGTGGTATTCAAGCCTTAAGAAATAATATTAATCGCCAACAGTTTGAAGGTTGGATGAAAGATATTTACCCGCAACACACCGATGTGATTGACAAAATGGAATTAGACACTGCCAAGCCAATAGAGGATTATGTCAGCGTTGATTTTGAAATCAGAGGATGCCCGGTAAGTTCTGAGCAGATGTATCACGCAGTGCGCCAATTATTATTTAAAGTAGAGCCAGAAAAGGTGGTAGAACCCGTCTGCACATCGTGTAAACATCGTGGAATCACCTGTGTGATGGTTGCACGTAATGAACCGTGCTTGGGTCCTGTGACGGCTAATGGCTGTGATGCGCTTTGTCCGCATATTAATCGCGGATGTTATGGCTGTTATGGTGCGGCAAAATATGCCAATTTTGATGCAATGACGGCAAAGCTAAAATCGATGGGATTAACTGATGCACAGATTGCACATAAATATCATTTTATCAATAATCAGCAACAAGGTTTCAAGCAGGCTGGAGATAACGCATGAGTAATCAAATGAATACGACAAATAATGCCAAAACAACGAAAATAGAAGTGCCTATTCTGGCGCGTGTGGAAGGTGAAGGTGCGCTTGATTTAGAGATTAACAATAATGAAATCACCAAATGTCATGTGCGTATTTATGAGCCACCACGCTATTTTGAGAAATTCTTAGAAGGACGTGAACCGAATGAAATCATTGATGCCGTTGCTCGTATTTGTGGTATTTGCCCGATGGCGTACCAAATGAGTGTTGTGACATTGATGGAGAAAGCTTTTGAGGTAGAAGTGACCTCTTGGGTGCATGCAATGCGACGAGTGATGTATTTAGGTGAATGGATGGAGTCGCATTATTTACATACGCATATTTTAGCCGCTCCTGATTTTTTGAAATATCATTCAGCCATCGAGATGGCAAAAGACTTCCCTAATGAAGTCAAGCGTGGTGTCAGATTACAACATTTAGGTAATGATATTTTGTCATTGTTTGGCGGCAGATCGGTGCATCCTGGGGCGATTAAAGTGGGTGGATTCTATCGAGCGCCTAAGCCTAAAGAGATCAAAGCACTCATCCCGCGCTTACAAGAAGGACTAAAAGATGCCAAAGATGTCGTGATGTGGTTTGCGCAACTACCTTATCCTGATGTCTGCTTTGATGAAGTATTACAAGTGGCATTAACCGATGTCAGTGGACAGTATCCAGTGATTGCCGAGCATGTTATCACGAATAAAGGGGAATGTTTTCCAATTGAGGAATGGGATGAGCATTTCTATGAGTTTCATGCGCCACAATCAACGGCACTTCATTCAACACGCGATGGACAACCCTATTTAACAACACCATTAACACGTCTGAATTTGAATTTTGATAAATTACCCAAAGAGGTTCAAGCGCTTGCTAATAGTACGGGCATTTCGTTTCCAAGTAATAATATCTTTCATAGTATTTTGGCTCGATCGATCGAATGTTATTACGCCATTGGTGAGATACTGCGTATATTTGAAGCGTATGAATATCCTGATAAACCTTATGTTGATGTGAGCTTTAAGGCTGGAAAGGCATGGGGTGCGACAGAAGCACCACGAGGAGTTCAGATTGATTACTTTGAGTTTGATGACAAAGGATGTGCGACAAAAATTCGTATTACACCGCCAACTGCACAAAACTTAGCTTGTATGGAGGCGGATCTTAAGCAGTCATTAACCAAGTTTGGCTTGGACAAATCAGACGATGAGTTAAGGCAGCATGCCGAAATGGTGATTCGCAATTATGATCCATGTATTTCATGTTCAGCACACTTTTTGACATTGAATATCAAGCGCGCATGAGGTTGTTATGCATAGAAGGTTCTTTCGTGGATTTATTTTTATTAGCTTGCTGATATGGCTTGTTTTTAGCGTTGCTTTTTATCAGCATTTAAATCTTTTAGGCATCGTGTTTGTTGCTTTTATGTTGGGACTTAGGCATGGCTTTGATGTCGATCATATCGTCGCCATTGATAATGTGACACGCCAATTAGCACAAAAAGGCAAACCCAGTGTGACAACTGGCTTATTCTTTGCGCTAGGGCATTCTAGTGTTGTGTTTTTGCTGACTTTGCTCGTTATTTTAGGGGTGAGTCTCAGTAAAGCAGAGAGTCTTGGCATCATTGGTATTGGCGCTGTAATTGGATCGGTTGTATCAATTGCCTTTTTATGGCTTACAGGAGGTATGAATGTATTATCACTATATAAGCTCATTAAACATCAACAAAACACACATACACATTCACCCTTAACACGTTGGTTTAAGCCTTTGTTTAAAATGGTTGATAAGCCCTATAAGATGTATCCAGTTGGCTTTCTATTTGGTCTTGGTTTTGACACAGCGACTGAAATTGCACTTTTAGGGTTAGCAGCAACGGCATCATTAAGTGGTGAATCAATCTGGCTTATTTTGGCATTACCAATTGCCTTCGCACTCGGCATGACGTGGGTTGATTCATTAGATGCATTATTAATGACAAAGCTTATCAATGCTCAAAAAATAAATGAGCAGAGCCTTCGTCGCTACAATATTGCGATACTATTGATCGTGATCAGTGCGTCGTTTATTGTCGGGTTTATTCAGTTATTAGGATTGTTTGATCTTGATGTCTATGGTGCTATTGGTTTTGTCAGTGATTACTCACCGTGGTTTGGTGGCG
>JAQCCA010000061.1 GCA_027621155.1 Pseudomonadota bacterium
TTAAATTGTACTTGGTCTTTTAACACCGTGCGATATTCATCACGATAAACCAAGGTCATGCTCGGATCAATACCAATCAGCGGGACATTTAAGCGAGCAATTTGATTATAAAAGGCAGTGGCTCGTGCAGCCTTTTTGTGGAAATAAGTTAAAAACCCTTTAACGTGTGCGGCTTTACCGTTTTCATAAAACGGTAACACAAAGACATAAAACCCAAGCTTTGTTAATAAGTCATATACTGCCAAGACAACCTCAGCGTTATAGAAACTGGTAAATGCATCTTGAACGATACAAACCGTTTTTTGAGGGTTGATTGCTTGTTGTGTTTTTAAATTTTCAATGCTAAAGCTTGGCGCATTACGCTTTCTAAGACCTGCTTTTAGGGTTTCCTTAGACAGCAGTGGCGCGTCAATAAGCTTAAGTTTATTGTTGATCCATGTCTTTATAAAAGCTGCAGACTGCACTGAGTTCATCAAAGAGGGGCTTAAGCTTTGCCATTTAGCCGTTTGTTCGACATATTTAATGGCATAATCCTTTAAAGGACGCCTGTAGCGTTTATGATATTCTGCTAAAAACATCGGTTTCATCGCTGGCACATCAACCTTGATTGGGCAAGCAGTGGCACAAGCTTTGCAGCCTAAGCATTTATCAAGCGATTGATAGACCTCGTAAGAGAAGTCATTCTTATTGACGTTTTGTTTTTTAGTGGATGAAGCAGTCAAAAATGGACTAGGCTTATAGTCTTTTTCAGCAAGTTGCTTTAACCATTCACGTAAAAGCGCGGTACGTCCTTTGGGTGAGTAGACCCAGTTATGCGACACTTTTGCCGATGGGCACATCACTTGATCAGGATGGTAATTTAAGCAAGCGGCATTACCATTGCAATCAAATGCGCCTGAGAAAAGCTTTTGGGTGTTACTATCAACCTTAGCGTCTTCAGTGCCGCGAAAGGGTCCGTTGACTTTGACCAATTCGTCATTGCTGGCAAAAGGCACAACGATTTTACCTGGATTTAGTTTGTTATACGGGTCAAATGCTTTTTTGATTTTCTGCAAAGAGGTATGCAACTCATCACCAAAGTAGTCTTTGACGTATTCGCTTCTAAAGCCTTTGCCATGCTCTGACCAGTAAACGCCACCATATTTTTTAACAAGATCATTGACCTCTTTGGTTAATTTAACAACCAATGCTTGATCTTTCGGGTCATTCATATCCAAGGCTGGACGCATATGCAAGCAACCAACGTCAACGTGACCAAACATCCCATAACGCAGATTATAACTATCCAAAAGCGCTCTTAGTTCCACAATATAATCAGCAAGGTTTTCAGGTGGGACAGCCGTATCCTCCATAAATGGAATCGGCTTTTTAGCACCTTTCATTGCACCTAATAAGCCGACACCCTTTTTGCGAAGCTCCCATAAGACAGCCATTTCATCTTTATCGGTTGCAAGATAGTAGCTACGTTCTTGCGTGTCTAGATGTTCTCTCGCTTGTTGAGTTTTAGCGCTTAACTCTTCATCGCTATGGGCAATAAATTCAATCAGATTAATGGCAGCAATGTCATGATTGGCATGCACCTCGAGCATAGGGCGAATTTGTGGGTAAATCTCATCTTCTTTGGCCAATTTAAGGATATTATCATCAATGGTTTCAATTACGGCAGGGTTTAAACTTAGTAGATTTTTGGCATCGCGTAATGCTAAGTCAAAATCACTATAGCTAATAGCAAATAAGACTTTGTGACTTGGAATACTAGTGAGCTTTAACTTAAGCTTAGTAATAAATGCCAATGTGCCTTCAGCGCCTGAAATCAGATAATTAAGATTGATACGATGTTCATGTGGATCATAGCACTTAGCAAGGTTATATCCCGTCATGAATCTGTCAAGTTTTGGAAATTGCGCAGTGATTTTGTCATATTGAGCAATCACTTCAGTTGCTACGGATTGATAGATTTTGCTCAACAATGAGTGTCGCTTAGAGTGCTCATCGATAAGTGTATCGAGATCATTGGCATCTATTTTTTCAAATGACACACCCTCGCCATCACTAAGTACGCATTCTAATTCCAATAAGTGTTCACTGGTACGCCCATAAATGCGCGAGCCTTTGCCGCAAGCGTCTGTACTTGCCATACCACCGATCGTGGCGCGATTACTTGGTGATAAATTAGGTGCGAAAAACACTTTGTGTGGAGCAAGCACTTCATTCAGTTGATCGAGGACAACACCCGGCTCAACTAAAACACACTTTTCTTTTAGATTAATCTCTAAAATATTATTCATATAGCGACTGGTATCGACAATGATGCCAGAAGTTAGCGATTGACCATTGGTGCCAGTGCCAGCACCGCGTGCGCTAAACTTAAGTGTCTGGAAGGCTTTGCTATTTGCCAAGGTGAAAATCTTGAGAATGTCAGCTTGCTCTTTAGGAAAAAGAACAAGCTCAGGCACGACTTGATAGATGCTATTATCAACTGAGCTACTGACTCGAGTGGCATAGTCGTGCTGTATATCACCTTTAAAACCTGAGGTTAGTAGTTCATTTGTAAACTCTTTGCAGTGAGCATGTTCAGTGGAAAATTTATCAAGAATAGGCAGCATCACGTCATTGCGTACAGATATTTTATATCGCACTAGTATCCCGCTAAGCTCTTTTACTTGTCAAGCATTGTGCTTTGAGAATGTTGTTTTAATTCAAGAGGCACATGCGGTTTGATGAGTTAAAAGATAACGTTGCTTGAAAGTCAGTAGACTAAAGAGTGTGAATGCAGTTAAAGACATCACAAAAATAATGATCGAGTAATCAACTATTTTTTCTGGGATCATTGCAGCAACAGTGCTTACCAAGAATAAGCCAAACATCTGTAAGAAACCATAAACGGCACCAGCGGCACCTGCTTTGTGACTAAAGGAAGAGAGAGCAACACCGACAACAGTGGGACCAACCATGCTACCACCCATGGCGTAAAGTGCGACACATATGACCAAAGTCTTACTACCAGCATATCCCGCGGTTGAGCTGATTAATAAGATACAGCTAGCAATAACCATTAATGATAAACCCTGGAAAAGGGTGGCAGTTGTTCCAAACTTTTTCAACGAAATCATCGACATATAAAGTCGTGTTACAAATGCTGAACCAACGATAGCAATCGAACAAAAACCAAAATCTTGAGGGCTAACACCAAATTTTTTGATTAAGATAAATGGTCCAACGGTGTAAAATCCAACAAGCCCAGAGAATCCAGCAATCATACAAAAAGTGTATATGATAAAGGGGGCATGAGTAATCACTTCAAAATAGCTACTGATAAGATGCTTAGGTTTTAGTGCATTGACATTTCTTTTGGCAATAGGGTGCGTTTCAGGCAGCATGCTAAAAACAACAATAGTAACAGCAAGAACAAGTATAAACATCACTAAGAAGCTAACACGCCAGTTCGCATAGGTCTGTATTAAGCCACCAATCACCGGGGCTCCAGCCGGTGCAAGCATAAAGAATAAACTGATCCAGCTGACGATCTGAATGAATTTATCTTTGCTAACAGAATCTTGAACGATAACACGTGATAATGGCAACAAAGCGCCTGTGCCAACCCCCTGAATAATCCGCCCAACAATCAATGCCTGGATGCTCCAGGCAAACATACAAAATAAACTACCACTAAGATAGATAGTCGCTCCAATATAAATAATTTTTTTACGCCCCATCTTGTCAGATGCAGGACCATAGAATAATTGAGAGAAAGCTAATGCCACTAAAAATGCGGCAATTGTCATGCGAGCCATACTTGAGCTTGCAGATAATGCGTGACTCATACTCGGTAGGCTTGGGACATACATATCCGATGCCATAAAGTAGCTACAGCCAAGTAATACGCTAACAATGCTTAATAGCAAGATACTTGGCTTGCCAGTGGGTATATTATGGTTAGTCATCAATAAAATTACAAAAATAGAACACTCGTGCAGTATATCGTTTTTTTGATCAGCTGTTAAATGAGGACAAGCAGATGTTGTAAAGGGTTGTAGATACTGTGGGTTTTATATTTACTGAAAAGTATGAACAGCTGTGGATACCAAGTATTATCCAAGGGTAGAGAGCCAAGAGGCTTAGTGCACTTTAGCTTTAACTACATAACTTATTGTTCACTATTACTATGGTTCAATCACTAGTAGTATGGGAGGTTGAAATCAAGAAATTTGAGTATTCAATAGAATAAAAAAGAATTATAGATTAGTTCTTGTGTTATTAGTTTGAGCATCAATGTCAGTCGCCTGATTAGTGTTTTCAGTCTCTTCTGACGCTTGCTTTTCTTGCTTTTCTTGTTGTTCTTGCTGCTCTTGTTCACGTTTTTGTTGATAATATGTTTTAATATCAATGCCCTGAGAACGCAGGTAAGCCTTTTCGGCAATTTCATCTAAACGCTGTTTAGCATAGGCAACATGATCATCACTAAAGCTTTCAACTGGCTTGCCATAAAGGTTAAAACGTTGCTTGTGCTCAAGCACTGAGCGCTGATAGCGGGTGTCACCAACGTAACGTTTAATCACTTTTTTTAGAACATATTGGTCAATCGGCGCAAAATGCTCGTTGTAATAAATCACTTCGATATCGTCACTAATGCCGATTTTTAATGGACGCTTATCGCGTGGATTGAAGCATTTTGGGAAGCGTGCGCAAAGCCATTTAAATAGACGTTGTTCTTCCTTGTAGAGTTCTTTTTGCAGATCGATCTCAATAATCAGTTCATCTTCTTGAGCATCGGGCATGTCAACAACAAGTTCTTCATGTTGTTTTTGACCATATTGTGGCATGCGAAACGGTGTGCGTTGCTGATTGACACGCTCTTGTCTTGTCTGAGGGGCTTGCTTGGTAGCAGTATTTGGTCTAGGTGTTGAGCTTGGCGCTTTGGTATCACCTGTTTCATTACGTTTTGCCGCATGTGCTTTACGTAAGCGATCTGTTTTGTCTTTGATGCTTTTGCCACCGACCAATGATTTTAGTAATGAAAAATCATTAAGTTTATTTCTACCGTCAGACATCTAAAATGTTCCTACTTTGTGTTTACTCGTATTTTGTTTTATACATTATCGCGACAACTGTTTTTTAGATCTATGGGCAGTAATGAAAACGCTTGCCAGTCAATCTTGCTGCAGCAATAAGGCGGACATTATAGACACAATCCCAGCAAAAATCAGCACCTATCGGCTAATTTTGCGGGTGCCGGGATAAAAATAAAAAAAATCATTGACAACAAAGCCAATCTTGCTAATATTCCTCCCTGTTGTGGCTACGTAGCTCAGTTGGTTAGAGCACAGCATTCATAATGCTGGGGTCACTGGTTCAAGTCCAGTCGTAGCTACCACTCCCAAAGCCGTTTCTGGTTGGATTTCAAATGATTGTAAATAATGTGATGAAAGATATTGTTGATCACACTATGGTAGTTTAGCATTGCGGTATCGCTAATGAATAAACCTTAGAATAAAACAATATGTATAAGCTGTATCACAACCCCCGCTGTAGTAAGTCGCGTGCGGCATTGGAGTTTTTAACGCAAAACAATTATGATGTTGAAGTGATTGAATATCTCAATGCACCGTTATCTCAAGCAGATATATTGCGAATTTTAGAGAAGTTGACCGTTGCCAAGCACATGCTTATTCGTAGTGGTGATGATGATTTCAAAACTTTAAATATCAACGATGTTGAGAAACTCTTAGATAGTGAAATTGCAGAGATTTTAGTAAAAACACCTAAATTAATGCAGCGCCCAATATTGGAGACGAGAGACAAAGCCGCCATTGCACGTCCCTTGGAAGATATGATTGCTATTTTAGAATAATCATTAAAATAACGTTTCCCCTTTTTATCTGAGGGTATATTATGAGCCCTTTATTGTCGATAGTGGTCGCATAACATGAAATTTACTTTATTAAAGAAGAGTGCCAAAGCGCGTCGCGGCACCTTAACGTTTGAGCGTGGGCAGGTACAAACACCTGCGTTTATGCCAGTAGGAACCTATGGTGCGGTCAAATCTTTGTCACCTGAAGACGTTAAAGCCACGGGTGCTGAAATCTTACTTGGCAATACTTTTCACTTATGGCTGCGCCCAGGAACAGAGATTGTCAAAATGCATGGTGATTTACATGATTTTATGCAGTGGCAAGGACCGATATTAACCGATTCTGGTGGCTTTCAGGTGTTTAGTCTGGGAGCACTTAGAAAACTTACTGAGGAAGGAGTTACCTTTCGCTCGCCACTTGATGGTTCTAAAGTGTTTTTAGATCCGGAGATCTCAATGCAGATTCAGCGTGATTTAGGATCTGATATCGTGATGTGTTTTGATGAGTGTACACCGTATCCGGCAACAGAGCTTGAAACAAAGGCATCGATGGAGTTGTCGATGCGCTGGGCATTAAGAAGTAAAGTCGCACATGGAGATAATCCATCGGCTTTGTTTGGAATTATCCAAGGCGGAATGTATGAGCATTTACGTGATCAATCCTTAAAAGCATTGACTGATATTGGCTTTGATGGTTATGCGATTGGTGGTTTGTCTGTTGGTGAGCCAAAGCCTGATATGATTCGTATTTTAGATCATACCGCGCATCAAATGCCTGAAGATAAGCCGCGCTATTTAATGGGTGTTGGTAAGCCACAAGATTTAGTGGAAGGTGTGCGCCGAGGTGTGGATATGTTTGACTGTGTGATGCCATCAAGAAATGCCCGTAATGGTCATTTGTTTGTCAAAAGCGGTGTTATCCGTATTCGTAACAGTCAATATAAAACAGATACAGCACCTTTGGATGAGAGTTGCGATTGTTACACTTGTCAGAATTTCTCAAGAAGTTATTTGCATCATTTGGATAAAACCAAAGAAAGCTTGGGTGCGCGTTTAAATACGATTCACAATATCACTTATTATCAGCGCTTGATGAAGAATATCCGTAACGCGCTAGATGAAGATCGTTTTGAGGATTTTGTGCAAGAATTTTATAATGATATTGGTCAGCCAACACCAGAGCTTAAAGCATAAAATGACACAATTGTGAATTGTGTATTTCAACCTTGCTAAGGCGATGGTAACATAAGCTTATTATAACCATGCCAATGCAAGATTCATGAGTATCTATTTATACAATTCATTATCTGGAAAAAAAGAGCTTTTTCAGCCGATTAGCCCACAAAAATTAAAAATGTATGTCTGTGGTATGACGGTTTATGATGATTGTCATATTGGACATGCACGCACGCAGATCGCTTTTGATGTCATCGTGCGTTATTTTCGCTTTTGTCATTACGATGTAACTTATGTGCGCAATATCACTGATATTGATGACAAGATTATTAAGCGTGCCAATGAAAACGGAGAATCAACCGATGCGCTCGTTGAGCGTACGATTAAGAGCATGTATGATGACTTAGATCGTTTAAATATCCTAAGACCCGATTTTGACCCACGAGCCACGCAAACGATTCCTGAAATGTGCCAGATGATCGAAAATCTGATTGCTAAGGGCTTTGCTTACGCGCCAGGCAATGGCGATGTTTATTATCGCGTTGAAGAGTTTAAAGACTATGGCAAATTAAGTAAGCAGAGCTTGGAGCACTTGCGTGTTGGTGCGCGGATTGAAAGTAATGAACAAAAAGAAAACCCTTTAGATTTTGTATTGTGGAAAGCCGCCAAAGCCGGCGAGCCAAGTTGGAACTCACCATGGGGGCAAGGTCGCCCTGGTTGGCATATTGAATGCTCAGCAATGTCTAAAAAGCTCTTGGGGGATAATTTTGATATTCATGCCGGTGGTTCAGATTTACGCTTCCCGCATCATGAGAATGAGATCGCGCAATCGGAAGCGGCTAATGGTTGCAGCTTTGCTAATTATTGGTTGCACTCTGGCATGGTGCAGGTTGATGATGAGAAGATGTCCAAATCATTGAATAACTTCTTCACCATCAAAGAGGTATTATCTGAGTATCACCCTGAAGTGGTGCGCTTCTTTTTGATCTCTGGACAATATCGCAGTGAAATCAATTACTCTAAAGAGAACTTAGATCAGGCAAAAGCAGCAATTGAGCGTTTATACACGGCACTGCGTGGTCTTGAGATTACTAAAAATACTGTGGAAGCAGAAGAGGCAGCGCAGTATGTGAGTGATTTTAAACAGGCGATGAATAATGACTTTAATACACCAGAAGCTTTGCCGGTGTTATTTGCCATTGCCAAAGAGATCAATAAATATCGCACAAGTGACCAACAAAAAGCAGCTAGCTTTGCTAAGTTGTTATTAGAGCTGGCTACTGTATTAGGCATCCTTAAGCACTCGCCAGAGAGCTATTTTAAGCATAGCGGTGATAATGACCTAAGTGATGAGGTGATTGAAACTATGATTGCTGAGCGTATCCAAGCGAAAAAGAATAAAGACTACGCCAAAGCAGACCAGATTCGCCAAACGTTAGCAGAGCAAGGTGTGCTGCTTGAAGACTCAGCAACGGGCACAATCTGGAAAAGAGCGTAAAGTAAAAACGAGGGTAAAAGATGAGTGATATATTTGGTGGGGATGTTAATGTCGATGCATTGGCGCAGGACTTACATACAATCCGTGATTATTTGCGTTGGGCGACATCTCGTTTTCTAGAGGCAGAGCTTTTTTATGGGCATGGTACAGATTCGGCATGGGATGAAGCAGTGCATTTAGTGTTGCAAGCACTTTACTTGCCATTAGATATTGATAATCGTATTTTGGATGCGCGTTTAACGCATTTGGAGCGTCAAAAAGTCATTAAGTGGGTGTATAGACGCGTGGTTGATCGTGTGCCATTGCCATATTTGACAAAAACGGCATGGTTTGCCGGAATGAAGTTCTGTGTTGATCAACGCGTTATCGTACCACGTTCACCAATTGGCGAGCTGATTCGCAATGAATTTGAACCATGGGTTAATCATCATAATGTCGAGCGCGTATTGGATCTATGCACTGGAAGTGGCTGTATCGGAATTGCAACGGCACATGTATTCCCTGATGCAGAAGTGATATTAAGTGATATTTCAGAAGACGCACTAGAAGTTGCTAAGCGTAATATCAAGCAGCATGATATGGAGCAACGTGTTACTGCCATGCAATCGGATTTGTTTGCAAATCTATCGGGGCAAAAGTTTGATTTGATTATCTCTAATCCACCGTATGTTGACATGAATGATTTAGCATCTATGCCACAAGAGTATTTAAAAGAGCCGGCATTGGCATTAGGCTCAGGTGATGATGGTTTAGATATCACGCGTAAGATCTTAACTGAAGCGCTTGATTATCTGAATGAAGGTGGTGTGTTAATTGTGGAAGTCGGCAATAGCCAATATGCGTTACAAGAAGCCTTTCAAAGCGTGCCTTTCACTTGGCTTAACTTTGAAGATGGAGGCGATGGTGTGTTCTTGTTGACCTATGATGAGCTTA
Organism: Pseudomonadota bacterium; assembly: GCA_027621155.1. Classification (GTDB taxonomy): domain Bacteria; phylum Pseudomonadota; class Gammaproteobacteria; order Francisellales; family Francisellaceae; genus Caedibacter. The sequence continues at coordinate 9,459 of JAQCCA010000061.1, forward strand.
AGACTTATCGATCAATATTTGCCGAGGGTTATCAAGATGCCAGGTAATACATTTGGAACATTATTCAAAGTCACGACTTTCGGTGAGAGCCATGGCTTAGCCTTAGGCGCCATTGTCGATGGCTTCCTCCAGAGTTAAGACCTATGGTAAAACGATATGCAAGTAGATTTAGATGGCTGCCCACCGGGACTGTCATTGAGTGAAGAAGATCTGCAAGTAGATTTAGATCGACGTAAACCAGGGCAATCAAAGTTTACCACACAGCGACGCGAGCCCGATCAGGTCAAGATTTTATCCGGTGTGTTTGAAGGCAAAACAACAGGTACACCGATTGGCTTAATCATTGAGAACACCGATCAGAAATCCAAGGACTATGGCAAGATTAAAGATCAGTTTCGCCCTGGACATGCTGATTTTACCTATTTTCATAAATATGGTATTCGCGATTATCGTGGTGGTGGACGCTCATCAGCACGGGAAACAGCAATGCGTGTGGCAGCAGGTGCGATTGCTAAAAAGATATTAAAAGAGCGATTTAATAGCGAAATATTTGGCTATGTTTCACAAATTGGCAATATTGAACTTGAGCTTAAAGATCAAAGTTTTATTGAGCAGAATCCTTTTTTCTGTGCTGATCCTGATAAGATCCAACAGCTTGAGGAGTTGATGCAATCGATTCGCAAGCAAGGGGATTCTATTGGTGCCAAGGTCAATGTTGTCGCACGTAATATCCCTGTTGGATTGGGTGAGCCGGTATTTGATCGCTTAGATGCTGATATTGCCAAAGCATTGATGAGTATTAATGCTGTTAAAGCGGTAGCTATTGGTGATGGCTTTGCTGTTGTTAGCCAAAAAGGTAGCGAGCATCGCGATGAGTACATTAAAGACCAAGGCTTTTTAACTAATCATGCTGGTGGCATTTTAGGTGGTATTTCCTCAGGGAAAGATATCTTGGCGAGCATTGGCTTTAAACCCACCTCAAGTATTTTAGTGCCTGGACGCTCAATTGATATTCATGGCGATCAATGTGAAGTGATTACCAAGGGACGTCATGACCCTTGTGTCGGCATTCGCGGTGTGCCCATTGCCGAGGCGATGTTGGCACTTGTGCTTGTTGATCACTATTTGCAGCACAAAGCGCAGAATTTATA
>JAQCCA010000062.1 GCA_027621155.1 Pseudomonadota bacterium
AAAAATAATCATTTGCACTGGAATCGTCCAGATATCTGCCATGTTAGTAATGTCATGCGACCAACTCGTAACAACATCTGACCAATGTATAGAGATAATGGCAAACACACCGATAATCATTACAATGGTGAACATTTGCAGTGATAAACCAATCATTGCCTTAACGTAATTCATGGTCATAGGGCGCGTAAAGTCTAAGGGAGCAACAGCAACAAAAAGCCCAGACATCGCAGCAGCTAAAAAGTATTTGCAGTAAACAATGGTCACTTCCATTGCCATCAAACCAATTAAAATCATAATAAAAAACGCCATAAAACAGGCAACCAGTGCAGAGACAATACCCGAAAGGATACCACCGCTAAAAGCAGCCGCAAAGAGCGCACCCGATAGATGTATGCCTAAGTCAATCATCCCCGCTGGACTTGGGTCAACAGCACCTGCGGCTGAACCTAAACCTGTTTTAGCAAAATCAATCATCCCAGAGAAGATCGCGGCTATCCATTCTGCTGAATGAAAAAGAAAGAAGTAAAAAAAGGATATGATGAATATGACCTGAGCCAATCCAAAAAAGAATTTTTGCCCGCCCTCTCCTGCAACAAGCGATTTAATGCAATACACAGACACCTGAATCACTGCTAACAGTAAAAACAAATTAACGGCAATATGTCCTAGGTTATGATAGAGAAGCTCGCCTGAATCTCTAAAGGTATTAATAACCCCCACATCACTTGGTCCTGACATTTTTATCTCCCTTATCCGTTAAATTTCCAAGCGGGAATATCAATCTTCTCGCCTTTGTATTGATCAGAGCCGACATTGCGGATTGAATCTGATATTTTTTGCATACGTTCTTCTTGCGCTTTACGCTGTGCTGCTTCTGCGGCATTTTTGGCAGCAATCATGCGGCTTTGCTGTCCAATTGAACGATCTAGCGCTTGCAACTGCTGATTTGTCTGTATGGCAATTTCATTACCTGCCTGAATCGCTGAGGTTGTACCGGCAACATCACCACCGGCATTTGATATGGCATTTAGTGAATCAATATTTTTTTGTGTGTACTGTGATTGCTCTTCTGAAAATTTAAACGTCGCTTTAGCGGTATCTAGCACCGTATCGTAGCCCTTTAATCTGCCCTCTGGGTTATTCTGGTCTTTGGTCATATCGTTAATTTGTCCGATTGACTGATCAGCATTGCTACTGAGTGAGCTACCCAGTTGCGATGCCTGATTTGCCATATTCATCGCATCCGCCATATTGTTTGGACTTTTAAAATCAAAGTTTTTAATTTGTGCATACGAGCTTTGCACAAGGGCTGCTTGTTGCGCCACCATAGTGGTTGAATGCTCGATCTCAATCCCCATTTTGCCTAGTGTCGCCCAAACCCCTGTTTCAGTGGTTAAGTCCTCAACCGGCATACTTACAGCAACACCATAAGCTGATAATGACATAAGTACACAAGAAATGATTTTACTGCTGCGCATCGTATATCTCCTTAACCAAGCTGCTTTCTTCAGCTTTGCCATACTTAGCCAGCCAATCAAAAGCCCATTGATCATTGTTGGCATCATAAGCTTCTTCTAGCGCTTTTAACTTGCCACCGTCACCACCATCTTGAAGCGTGATACCTAAAAACTCTAATGCCAGTGAACCGACTTCAACGCTCATCATTTTTTTACCGTGCGCTTGACGCACAAAGTAATCACGCTTAGGGATAGCGCGAGATAGTAAGGTAATCTCCTGTTCGTTCAACCCTTCAGCTAAATAACTTTCTCTGACATGCTTATCACCCATCTTGCGATTAGGTAGCAGGATTTGCGTGGCAATATTGTTTTTATACGTATCTGGGTCTTTAGATAAATTAGGGTCAGTAATGTTTTGTGACGCATACACCAGATAGCCTTTAACATGGCGATCACGTCTTAGAATATCTAAGATGCGCTTGTCTAGAATGTCGTGCTTAGTGAAGTTATCGGCTTCATCAATCACTTTCATGGTTAAGCGATCTTTTTTATGGCACACCTGATCAATCGCATAAAAGATATAATCACGAATTGGTATTGAAATATCGTCAGGCATATCAATAATGCTTTTACCATCAAACATCACCCAGTCATGATCAAATGTATCTTGATCACCACTGCCGTTAAAAATCTCGCCTACTTTCTCAGCATACGTGGTAAAAGCAGATTGCAGCTCATCATTCATCACTTGTGTGATGAAATAATCAAAGCGGTGATCCTCTTTTGGCATGCTTGCTGTATCTTTTAATGCTTTAATTAGTGCTTCTCTTTTAACCTCATCAATTGCCTTGTTTGCGGTTAATTGGTAGATGTTTTCAAGCCACGTTAACAAAAAGGTGGAGCAGTAATACTTGTTGTCCACACCCGCAAACGGTGAGAATTTAACATTACCCGCTTTTAGTGAGAAGTATTTGCCGCCATGGGCTAAGGTCACGCCCTTAAGCGAGTAATTATAATCAAAGCCAAAAATTGCTGAGTTAGGGTATTTTTTATAATGCTGTGACATCAATAAACCCATAAGAACAGATTTACCGGTACTGGTTGGACCATGAATCGCCAAGTGTCCAACATCACCATCATGTGAGTTAAAATTAAATATCCGCGATGCTCTATTGGTTGTCTGCAATAATGGCGGGTACTGCTTTTTAAAGACTGGGTGAGGATGATAAGGCATCCCTGTGTAGATACCGGTGGTTGGAATAATATCAACGAAAAAATCCAACGGTACAGATGCCATTCTGACGTTATAGCCACCGTGACTAGGTAGGCTGCCGATAAATGCATCGGTAGCGTTTAAATCTTCACGTCTTACTTTGGCAAAACCTTTCGTTTTAATGACTTTAATAATCTCGTTGACGTTATCATCTAAGCGCTCGGTGTCGGTATCAGCCAGAATAATGGTTGAAGTCATCAACCCCCAGACATCTTGGGCGCTGACTGATTTAACCGCAGCGTCTGCCATATATTCCATATCTTGCGCATGCTCATCGATGCGATGGTTATAATTGTTAAACAACTGCGAAACCATGCCTTTTAAGCCCACTTTGCGCGAACGCCATACATTTTGCATCTTGGTGAAAAGGCTTTTCATTTTCTCATTGTTCATCGGAATAAAGCGCGTTGACCACCTAAATTCAATGCACATTTCAGATAATTCTTGCAAAATCACAGGGTAATATTCTTTGGGAAAGTCATCCAAACTTAAAACGGCAATGTGTTTATTGCCAATCATTGGGTCTAAGCCTGTTACCATGTTTTGCTCAGATAGGTAACTATCTAAAAAAACCGGTGTTTTGCTCATGTGTATTTTTGAATCAACTACGTTAATCATCTGATAAATGGTCGTTAATAATTCATCACCTTTTAATGGCACAAGCATCATATCAAGGCGATCTAGCAGCTTAACCATGGATTCAATTTCATGCTTGAAGCGCTTTAAGTCTTTGCGAAATAAGTGTAACTCATCTTTTTCGGTGCTATCCTCAATGGCAAGACCCGCGAGCTTATCAGCGTTGCGATCAACGGATAAATAGGTAAACGTCACAATGACTTGCGTTTCAAACAGTGTGCCGACTTTTTCCATCTGCGCACGTCTTTCAATATCAATGATTTCAGATACTACATCACGCTTATGTTCAGAAACAATATAGTTGGGTGCAGGTTTTGAGGTTAAGTTCACCTCGAACATGTAACCCTCTTTAAGCACACCTAAAGCATATTGAAGTCGCATAGAAACATCATCAAGCAAAGCATCGGTTTCTGACTCTATATCGGGTCCGTAATATCTAAAGCTACAAGATATTGCCCCATCTTTATGCAATATGGTCGCATCATCTAACATCATTGAGTAAGTCAACAGATCAACATAGCTACCGTTTTTTGCTAAAAAGTTAATGGCTTTTCTGGTGTTATCCGCAGGGTCATTAAAAAATGCCTTTTGAATATTCTGTGTAAGGGCTTTAATGGCTGACATGGGATACCTCTTAATTTTAATTGCTATAATTACGGTCTATCGAATTGATTTAGGACGCTTCTTGTAGTTCATGCCCTTTACAGACCTTTGCGCTGTTAAATAACTGCAATGCTTGCCAATAAAAAACCGGCTGTTTGCTTTTAAAACTTGTAACGCAAAAATGTCCTTTTTGTTCAAGGACTTAAAAACAAAGTGCAGCGTGATACAAATTGGAATCGCACTAAAGGCATACCAAGAAATGTGAGAAGCAATAATAATAAATGCCCCGATCATGATATTAAGCATCAAAAAGACAATATCCATCCCACCAAAGTGTGCCGGTTGTGCTACCGATTCATTAAACGCTTTAATTGTGCCTGTTGCATAACTGTTTGACATCTTCACCTCTCCTCGAATGCTCAATAATCAAATGACTAAATAACCGCTGATTTCATGCCAAGCCAGCTAAAGATATTAACGGCTGTCAAAGCAATACCGATACCCAAAGCAATAACAGCAACTTTTTTGCCTCCACCTTGTATATCACCTGTTACTGCAATAAATACGCCACCAATAGCAATCGCAACCATGCCGATAGTTGTCGGTAGCGCCCCTGTAAAAAAGTCCTGCAAGACTTTAAGTGTCGTAATAATTGAGTTGTCTGTGCCACCAGTTGTGCTGGCAAATACATTACTTACACTGCCTAGGGCAATCAATAGTGAAGTGATGAGTCTATTTTTTAGTTTTGCGATGATTTTCATTCGTTTAATTCCTTTTTAGGGTTGGGTTAATAAAAACTTGTTATTCTTGCGGTCATAATCGCCCACAGAGGCAATATTTTGAATTTTACGAGCATACCCCTTGCTAGACTTTTCCGTGGCTATAAAGATGATTAAATCGACTGTCTGGGCGATGAGTGCATTTGGTGCGGGAACGCCAGCTTCCATTGATAGATCAATCAGACGTTGTAGAGCTTCCTGACAACCGTTGGCATGAATCGTTGCAACACCACCTCGTGAGCCTGTATTCCAAGACTTCAATAAATCTAATGCTGCCTTATCTCTGACTTCACCGACAATAATGCGATCTGGATTTAAACGCATAGCGGTAGCAAGTAAATCTGTCATGTTGAGATACTTGGCTGTCATCATTGGCGTTATATTTTCCAGCTTTGAAATTAGCTCGCGTGTATCTTCCATAATGACAAGACGCTCCCCCGCATCATTCAACTCAGCAATGCGCCCTAATATCGCATTGGTTAAAGTCGTTTTGCCTGAACCTGTGGAACCAGCCACTAGAATATTAGAGCGATTTAAAATAGCGTTATCAATGACAGCTTTTTGCTCCAACGTCATTTGCCCATTCTCGACATATCTATCAAGAGGAATAACATTGGCATTTAATCTACGTATTGCCATCTCTGGTGAATTGGTTAATGGTGGAATCATCGCAGTTATGCGCAACGTGCCTATTGTTGTTTCCAACTTAGGATAATCCTGATTAATGATTAATCCTTTGTTAGTCGCAATTAAATTGATAATGAAATTAATGTTATACTTAACATCCTCAAGCTTTGATTGCTCACTATGTGTTTTGAAAAAAACAGCCTTTTCATTAATGAAAATATCAGTTAAGTCCGTGCGCAGCAAAGCTGACTGAATAGCTGGTGAGAAATACGATAGTATTTTACACTCCTTATCTGTCAGCTCTGGGAAAATCGCTTGAAAGTTAGTCACTGTAACACCTTTTAAAATTAAACACTTTGATCAAATTTAACGGAATCACCTTCAGAGCAATAAGGCGCTGATACCGTCCACAATGAAAACAGATTGCCGCTATTAAATTCGCAGGTGTAATGCTTTTTGTCTTGCTTGGTTTCAAGGGTGACAACCGTTGAGCCGCCACCTCCCTCTCTACGTTTTAATACCGTCAATTGATCTGTCTTAACACCAATAACCGGAGCAGCATGATCTACCACACGCTCATCGGATAATGAGGTTGTTGCAGACATCACAGACGCACAGCCTGATAGCATGCTTGTCGCTGCTAGTGCTGCTAATAGTGCGATTTTTTTAGTGTTCGTCTTTTTCATTTTGTTTCCTTTTTGTTTGGTTTTGAATTAAATCTCTCTATTAGCATGTCACACAGTTGGATTATGTAAGGTGGGATTACATAGGCTAAACCTGTTAATACAATAACCTGTACTAAAAAGTTGTAACTGGAAAGATAAGGTTCTGTGCCTAGCCCTTGAACATATTGGGGAATCGCTATGTATAGCAAAAAAACAAGCACTAAAATTACAACTGCGCCATGAATTGCTATTTTTCTTAATAGTCTCTTACTCATTTGTTGTTTACCTTGTTGAGTGCGTTTATTTGATTGACTTGTTTATTTATGTGTTCTGCTTCTTGGTTGATCTGATTTGATTGATCATTTATCTGCTCACTCATTTCGGAATACATTTGAAATGTATTTTGCATAACTGGCGCAAAAAAGTTAGCAAAGCACAATGGACTAGAAGCCATTAAACCTAAGCTTACGATTAAATTGCTTCTAGTCATTGCTGCCCCCACCGTGATTGTTGTTATTTTTTTTAGTTACCACTTGAAAACCTGAATCGCTTAATTTTTCTCTGATCATATTACTCACCACCGTTTTTACTGGTTTGTTCTCAACGCTCACACAGTAACTTTTAAATGGTGCGTGTAGCTCAGATTCGATCAATACGTGTTTTTTAATATCTTTGTTGTCATCTTCGTTGTTTTCAAAGTCCATTGTGTTGCTCGCCTTTTGTGTCTTAAATGGATTGTTTAAAACTTTTTTCCTTTTTTAGCTTCATGCCACCTTAACAGTGGCAATCCGCTATCGCCTTTTGTATTGTTGCATCTTCGATTAACTTATTGTTAAGTTAACTTTCTTACTAAGCTTCATGCCGTTTCAATAACGGCAATCCACCTCGCCCTTTGGTTTGTTCTTTTGTTGCTGGTTTCATCCATAACCGTTACGGCGGTTTTGGACTGCCCCGCTTTTCCTTATGTAATTCGCCAAATGACTCTTTTGAAGTGATTCATAAATAATGATTATTTATGAATCTATCATTAATATTCTTTCTTTTCAACACATATGTGATATTTTTTATAAAAAGTCTATTTGGAATTTTCATGAAGTACGAATACCAGTTAACATTAAGGCTTTCTACTGATATTGCCGAAGCTCTACGTAATCGAGCAAATCTATCTAAAAGATCATTGACTGCTGAAATTACAAATATTCTCAAACAAACCGTAGAGCGTGATAAAGAAGAAAATACTGAAACAAAGTTACGTGCAATTATCGCAAATGCAGAATCCATTATATCTTCTATTAAAAAGTAACAAATCATCATAAAGACTCCCTATCACTCACCCTGATTGATAATCTCTCATCCATGAAAGTAATAGTAAACCACCTTTAAAAGGTAATAAAGTTCCAAAAAAGAACTATATTTAATCTTTACATGGCAATATAATTATGCTATCTGAAAAAATAAATAGATTCTTTAAAACATGCAAGAGATGGTAATTATCACATGAAGATGTTTTCCAACAAGCGCTTGATAGATGCTTATTAACACATCTAAGGCTTACCCCAAGTATGCTAGCAATTTTACTGGGGTTAAACCCATGATATAGTAGATACACTGTTTTAAACTCAACATTACTAAGCCAAACTCCATTACCTATATAGACTTTCTTTAGATTACTTAAGTAAATTTCATTATCAAGAACATAATGATCAATTTTTTTCAATAACCCTTCTATTTTAAGCTCATCGTTTATTTTATTGTTAACCTTAATCTGTATTCTATCCTTTTCTGGTAAAATAATTTTACTTTCAAAAGTTAGTAAAAAGTAAGATATAAATAATTTCAAAGTATTAAATTCATTCATATACTTTGATATTGGTGACTCAGTTTCTTCAGGCATTCCAAAATTAAAGACTTCTGTATAATCGTTATTTTTATCTATCATTGATAATACATGAGTTGAGTTATTAACCTGTCTCATCATTTCTAATGTGGGATCATCTTTCGGGTTTCCTAAAAAGATAAAATCACTAGTGATTGAATCAACCTGAGCCTCTGGTGTGTATACTTCAAATAATTTTGTTGCAGGATTATAATACTTTTCATTGATATCTGCTGAATTTGTTAAATCAGTTCTAGTGCCGTCTTTATAGATTCTTGCATGTGAAAAAAAATTAATCCCATATTTTTTAATTGGTGACATAAAGCTATCAACATCTTGGCTTAATGAGTGGAAATATTCAGGATGTTTTATTTCAATCATAATTTAATATCTCCTGCTCCTATTGTTGGGTTATTATAATATAAACTTCGATCAAATTTTATTTAGCTGGCTTAATTTATACTTTTCTGGCTCATCTATAACTTTTATATAATTGCCTTTAATATTTTGCCAATCTAAGTCTGTCATTCCATACCAAGCAGTATCTTTATTTCTTCCTTTAACAATCTGATCTTGTCTAAAGACCCCCTCTTTTTTAAACCCTAACCTTTTTGCACAAAGATTTGATTGTTTATTTAATTCATCACACTTCCAAGACACTTTTCGATATCTACGCTCATCAAAACACAAAGACAAAGCAAGGTACATTGCGATGGTATTAACTTTTGTTCTTTGATATTTGAGACCATACCATATATGACCTATTTCACATTTTCTGTGCTTTAGATCGATATTTTTAAGCGCAAAGACTCCACATATTGATTCATTATCAATAACAGTAAAAATTTCATTACTATTCATTAGTGATTTATAAAGTCCTATCATCTCTTTTACATTTTTAAATGGTCCATATGGTAACCATTTAAAAATGCTTTCATCAGCTATGGTGAATAAATAATCTATGTCATGTAAATTAAATACTTTTATTGTAATTCCTTTCATTATAGAATTTTCCTACTTTAAAAATTACTTATTTGTTTATGGATAATCAATTTAAAAAATCTTTAGGACTTGTAGAGCTAAGTGTATATGGATTAAATTTTATGATTCCTTTGGCTCCCGCAATTGTTTTTGGATTAATTGCTAATGTTTCAGGTGGAAGTGTATTTATCCCATACTTAATAGGACTGATAGGAATGTCTTTCACAGTATTTAGCTTCATATATATGTCAAAAATTGTTAATAGCTCTGGCTCAGTATACAGTTATGTATCATTTGGCTTAAGTAAAAAGTTAGGATTTATTGCAGGATGGATGATTATTATTGATTATCTTTTATCCCCCGCTATAACAACTGCAAGCGCAGTTTTGTACATTAAAGAAGCATTGCCTGTTGTCAATTATGTATGCGTAACTTTTGTTTTTATATTTATAACTGCAATTATTGCTATTATTGGAATTAAGTTGGTTACGAGATTAGGGATTATTCTTTTTCTTTTGGGAGAATGTGTTGCTATTGTTGCAATAACTCTTTGGGGAGCTAGCACTATTGAAGCAAAAGGATTTGAAGTGTTTAATAACTCATACCCTTTTCACTATACAAATATATTTGCATTGTTATCCTCTTCTGCATTAGCAGTCATGGGGTATTTTGGATTTGATGCTATTGCATCTCTATCTGAAGAAGCAAAAAATCCAAAAAGAGATATCCCATTAGCTATGATAATAGCTTTATTAGTTGGAGGTTTAACAATGTGTTTAACGGGGTATTTTGGCGTGTTAGCACAGCCAGATAATACCCTTTACCAAAATGAAGACTGGCTTAATGCGTCACTATTTATGCTAAATAAAGAAATAACAAGTCAATTATTTTCCAACTTATATTTTTCTGTCTTCGTTATATCAATGGCAGCATTAAATATTTTTGCCGTAAGTTCTGTTTCAAGAATAGCGTATGCTATGGCACGAGATAAGAAGCTTCCTAAGATATTTGGTAAGCTAAGCTCTAAATTTAATACACCATATTTGAATATAATATTTTTTTCGGTTATTGAACTTTTTTTAGCAATGTTTTTAAAGTTGGAAATACTTGGGTATTTGATTTCGTGTGGTGCGTTAACTGCATTTGTTCTACTAAATTCAACAGTCTTTATACTAATTTTAAGGGGGAAGACTAACCTTTTAGCCAGTTTAATACCATTAATAGGTATCATAATTTTAGTAGGGATACTAACCACTATGAATACTATAGCGTTATTGGTTGGTACTGCATGGATGATTTTAGGAATAATCATTTACTTTATTAGAGAAAATCAATCAATCACATCTTAGATAGATTAGATCTATTATTTTATTTAATCTATTAGATAGATTGTAAATCGTTGATTAAAAAATAATCTTAGTTAATAAGTTAACTAATTAACTTTAGTTCTTATAGGCTGTATGTCATATTATATAAGGTTTTTAATCATTACTTAAACTTTGTAAAAGCAAAAAAAAAGCGAGTAAAAGCAAAAAAAAAGCGAGTAAAAGCAAAAAAAAAGCGAGTAAAA
>JAQCCA010000063.1 GCA_027621155.1 Pseudomonadota bacterium
GGGTAATTATGATATTCAAATATTTCCCTTTAGTAACAACTCGTGGCAAGGACAACGTCTTATTGTGGTAACTGGCAAAATTATTAATTTGCAAAACCAATCCTCTTCTGATTTGAATATTAAGATGTTAAATGAAGCAGGGAAAGGCGCTGCAGCTAAGTGGAAAATTTATGATCTATCCGTTGCGGGTGTCAGCATACTAGATAACTTCAGAGCGCAGTTTAAAGACTATAAAACCCTTAAAGATATTAACCTTGCCATTGAGAAAAAGAACAATGAGCTTATCAATAAAAAATCCAAATAGTTTTAGCCTGCAAGGCTATCTTAATTTTAGCAACGCTTCAAGAATTGAAAAAGAACTGGATAATGCGCTTAAATCGGTAACATCAACACTAGAAATTGATCTTAATGATACTCAAGAGATTGATAGCGCCGGCATCGCACTTCTTATGCACATTATCCATCACTGTCAAAGCAATAACATTGATCTGCAGTTTGCGCGTCTTGTTTCAGAAAATGCTAAATCATTGATTAACATCCACGGTTTGGATAATCTATTTTCACCTTTTATAAAACAATAACAAACAAGAGATTATACACTATGAATACAGTCGAGTTAAAAACCTTAATCGAAAACAAACTGGGAGCTAACACCACCGCACTAATTGAAAGTGATGATAATGTACACTTTAATGCAACGATTATCAGTGATGTTTTTAACGGGGTTCTAAGTAAAGTCAAACAACAACAAATGGTTTATGCCGCAATTAATGACTACATTGCATCAGGTGAGTTACACGCCATTGCTATGAAAACATATACACCTGAAAAATGGCAAGCATTAGCTAAGTAAACTTAACAATTGGAGTATCACAATGTCAACAACCGCTTGGTCAGTACCGATTATTGTGATGATGATTCTGACCAGTATCAGTGTTTTTATCACCCTATTTAGTCGTATTCATGCCATTCGCAAGGAGAAAATCACACTGGATGATTTACGGACGATGGATTTTTGTAAGAAAGAACATCCTTGGCTTGAAATCACTTCAAGACACCTTGATAACTTATTCCAAATGCCTGTGCTTTTTTATATCTGCTTTATCATCATCTTGCTCAATCCAAAGCTCATGCAGATCAGTTATTTCCTCATCCTTGGTTGGCTATTTGTCAGCTTTAGAATCATTAACTCAATTATCCACTTAACAACGAATAATTTAAGCTTAAGACTCTGCTCGTTTTTATTATCAACCGCTTTTTTGTTTACGATAATTCTTATGCTGCTGATCGAATTGATTAAGCTGCATTAATCATCAAAGCTTAATTTTTTCTGTCAACCACCGTAAAGTACTGGTGATCAATCGACCAAGAGCGATACAGCACATTATAGGTATTAACAGAAACTGCATTAAGACTTGATTGATAAAGCGTTTCATAAGCTTTTGCTGCATTGCCATCCGTAGGACCCAACAGCTCAATATTGTATTTACGACACCATTTCCGCACTGTCGTGGTTTTAAAGCCAAACTTACCAGCAACGTCCTCATAACTTAAGCCTTCGTTTGAGTAATCCTTTAGTACATCTTCTGCCGGTCTTCCATACTTCTTTGACAGAATGATTTCAAAGCTCTGAGAATATTGATTTGCCATTATTTTATTACTCCTTCCTCCATCTAAACATCGTGTTCATTTTTAGCTTCATGCTGATAGTCACCTTAAGACGTTTAAACTTCTGTTTTTTTTAGTTATTTTTGTAATTTAACTTCTGCTGTTATTGATAACCAAAGTTACGGCATCCGTCAAGCACTTCACGCAAATAATCGTTAACACACCTTCATTTTGTTCAATAAATCAGCAACCCCTTGCACTCCAGCATGATTTCCCAGATGTGCTGCCATAATTTTTACCTCTTTATAAAAAGGTAATACTTTCTCTTGAAAACGTTGTCGTAATGCTTCAATAAAAAATATCTCCTCTGAGATCGCGCCACCAATGATAATCAGCTCAGGCGCCAATATATGCGTCAATGAAATAAGTCCGACAACAACCTGATGCAAATACGCTTCAAACACCTGTAGCGCAATAGGGGTTTTATTAAATAACTGTGCCTTGAAATCCTCTATGCTTACTTCTTTACTTTGTGTTGCAGCGCAATAGCTTGCTAATAACGCTTTGGCTGAAGCATAACTTTCCCAAGCTCCCGCTAGCATATTTTGTGCTTTACCATTGTTTTGTTGATTATCCTGTGCATTTGTCAGCAGATAGCCAAACTCACCTGCTGCATTATTAAATCCACGATACAATTGACCATTAATAATAATCGCACCACCAATACTCGTACCCAATGTTAAAAAAAGATAGCTTTGATAATGACTCTCTCGCCAATAGACTGCTTCACCAATGGCTGCAGCATTAACATCATTTTCAATCACAACAAGCTCAACGCCTGTTTCTTGTTTAAAGCGCTCAACTAACGGGTAATTTTCTAGCGCTTTAACATAAGGTGAACCAAAGGCAATGCAACCTCTTTGAGGATCTACAATTCCATGACACGAAAAGCCAACACCCACAATGTGATATGTCTTCTTTAATTCTACAAAGCGCACAATAAATTGCTGAAGAAGTACCTCAGGATCAATGATTTCTCCGGTATGATATTTATCTGCTATAACGATATTTCTCGCTAGGTCAATCAGTGCATATTTGGTATAAGTACCGCCTAGGTCAAAACATAGATAACTTTTCATTATATTAGAGATCTTTAGTTAAAAATGTATAGCATTAGCATATACCGCTTCGACTATTTCAGCTAATAGAAAGCGGATAAACCATTTAACTTTTGACTTTTTTGCACAAAACTGCAACAACTGATTGAAAACATCAAGACAATCCTTTAGAATCTCGCCACCTTTTAGGCTGAGTTTATGCAGTTTTCCAGTGAATGCCGTAAACTCAATGTATAACTAACCACTGGCTTAAGATATATTGGAACTAAACCATGACTGAAAATTTTAAAGACCTCTTTGAAGCTTCACTAAAAGAAACTGAAATGCGTGTTGGCAAGATCATCAAAGCAACTATTGTTGCGATTGATCGTGAATTTGCTTGGATCGACGCAGGTTTAAAATCAGAATCTATTGTTTCTCTTGATCAATTCAAAAATGATCAAGGCGAAATTGAAGTTCAAGTTGGTGATCAAGTAGATGTTGTGCTTGACGCATTAGATAATAGCAACGGTGAAACACGTCTATCTCGTGAAAAAGCGAAGCGTATCGAAGTTTGGGATGCGCTTGAGAAAGCATGTGATGATCAAGAAACTGTATTGGGTCGCATCACAAACCACGTTCGCGGCGGTTACACAGTTGAAGTTAAAGGCTTACGTGCGTTCTTACCAGGATCTCTTGTTGATGTTCGTCCATTGCGTGATATTTCTCACCTAGAAGACAAAGACATCGAGCTTAAGATTGTTAAACTTGATACTAAGCGCAACAACATCGTTGTTTCTCGTCGTGCGGTTATCGAAGCTGAAACGCAAGAAGATCGTGAAGCATTATTTGAGAAGTTAAGCGAAGGTTCAGTTGTTAAAGGTGTTGTTAAAAACATCACTGACTTTGGTGCATTTATTGACCTTGGCGGTGTTGATGGTTTATTACACATCACTGATATGTCTTGGAGCCGCATCAAGCACCCAAGCGATATGTTAGCGCTTGGTGATGAAATCGATGTTAAAATCATCAAATTTGATAATGACAAAGGTCGTATCTCTCTTGGTATTAAGCAATTGGGTGAAGATCCTTGGGCGAGCGTTGCTGAAGAGCTTGCTTTTGGCACTAAGCTTATGGGCAAAATCACTAACATTACTGATTACGGTTGTTTTGTTAAGCTTAAAGAAGGCATTGAAGGTCTTGTTCACACATCTGAAATGGATTGGACAAACAAGAATGCTAACCCACACAAACTAGTTTCTTTAGGTCAAGAAGTTGAAGTGATGGTATTAGAAGTTGATGCTTCACGTCACCGTATTTCTCTTGGCATGAAGCAATGTATCATCAATCCATGGCAAGCATTTGCTGATGCACATAAGCCAGGTGATAAAGTTAATGGTAAGATTCGCTCTATCACAGACTTTGGTATCTTTATTGGCTTAGATGGCAATATCGATGGTCTAGTACACATTTCTGATGTTGCTTGGAACAAAGCTGAAGACGTTGTTAAGCAATTGAAGAAAGGTGAAGATATCGAAGCCGTTATGCTTTCTGTTGATATCGAGCGTGAGCGTATCGCACTTGGTATTAAGCAGCTTTCTGATGATCCATTTACACAGTACACCTCTGCAAATGACAAAGGTGCTAAAGTAACTGGTGTTATCACTGCTGTTCAACAAAACGGTGCTAACGTTGAGCTTGCACCTGAAGTAGAAGGCTTCATCCGTGTTGCTGATATTTCACGTGAGCACGTTGAAGATGCCCGCCATGTTCTTAAAGTAGGTCAGGAAATTGAAGCGCGTGTTAGCAATATTGACACTAAGCGTCGCAGTATCAACCTTTCAATCAAAGGTCTAGATGAAGATATGGAAAAATCAGCTAAAACCAACTACAAAGCTGAGCAAATGGCACCAACAACCATTGGTGACTTGATCAAAGAAAAATTGAACAAGTAAAAGAAATTATATAAGGCAACAAATTATGTTGCCTTTCTTGCTTTATTCTGTTTTATTTTGACTAAATTAAAGGACTTAATTTGTTTTGCGAATCATGTTGACACTTTTACATAAGAAACTTTCAATACCTAGAAAAGCGTCAAGATGGTTTGTATTTCCTTCGACTATTATTATCTTTTTAATAACGATATTCTCATTAACTTCTTGCACACATCACTCGTGTGAAGAAAACGATAGCTCTACACGTTATATCTCATTGCTGTTGAATCAATACATCAATAATAACTATTTTGGACTACTCGAAAGAGTTCGCTATGAAAAAGGCATTACAACAATCTATTTTGCCTCGCGCGCGCGCGTTACCCTCCCTTCACAAACAGAAGTTCAACAATGCTGGGTAACAACAAATAATTCAGAATATCCACTACCTGCTTTTAAAACGATGTCCGATAGCTCATTTTATACCTTGAGTAATAACAGCAATGCGCCTTGTTATCTCAATATGGTTATTGATTACGATGCATCAACCAAGCTATGGGATGTACATGTTTATAACTTCAACCCTGATCAACTACCATTTTCTTGGATATATAAACAGGTATTAGGCAATATTGAAGTGGGTTTATATAATCTAACCGTTTAATTTCAACTTCACTATCTCACTAAATTCCTCTACCATATGGCGATTGAAAATTTCCTTTTCTATATTAATGATCCAATTTACTACACCGCTTGATGAGCATGGCTTTTTGAAAGATCATAGACAATGGTCAGCTGATATTGCTTATGTGTTTGCCAAAGAAGAAAATATTATACTAACCGAGGCGCATTGGCAGGTTATTGATTTCTTACGTGAATACTATGAGATACATAAAACAGCGCCGGCGATTCGCCTTTTGGTGAAGTCTCTCAAAGAAAAATATGGCAGTAACATTGGCAATAGCCTTTATCTGCAAACCTTATTTCCGATCTCACCTGCAGTACAAGCCGCTAAAATCGCAGGATTACCCAAACCTAAAAGATGCATTTAAGATGTTAACCGTAAAAGTTAAAAAATTACTTCACAATGAAATTCTCGTCAAATCCCTAGGGACAATGTTTGTACAAGGCTTAGGACAGATGACTGCCTTTGCCTCTGCCATTTTATTGGCACACTATCTAACTGTTTCTGAATATGGGCAATATATGTTTGGCGTGACCATTGCCACTATTTCTGCAGTGATTGCCACTTTAGGTGCCGATGGGATTTTAGCTCGCAGCTGGGGCTGGTCTAACAACAATGGGGTTACACGTACAAAAGAAGTTTTCCAACTACACAACTGGTTTTGGCGCCGCGGGATAATTATTCTGATCGTTGCTTGTATCGGCTGTTTTAGCTATATCTATTTATTTGATCCTAATGCCAGTTTTATTGAGGTTTTTGCCTTTTTATTTGCTTTGCCTTTTTTTATTGCTAACCTTTTGCAGTCTTTTTATGTTGCTAATAGAAAAGTGATTTATGCCAACTTAATCCAGTTTATCATGCGTCTGATTATGCTACTCATTATTGGCATTTATATTGTGATCGAGATTCACAATGCTCCCCTACTTGTGGGCTCAATGTTTGCTGCGATTACCCTATATATGCTTATATTATGGTTAAAAGTCAGTATCAAGCATGGATTTAAAAGTCATAAACCACACGGCAGCAACCTCTCTTTTATGCTACTAAAATGGGGAAATTTACTCTTAAGTCAAATCGATATTGTCTTACTAAAAATATTCTCTAGTAATGAAAGCATTGCTTATTACGCCGTAGCACTGCAGCTAAGCGCCTTAGTTGTCTTTGTTTTAAATGCAGTGAGTGCCAATATTATGGCGCAAGTAGCCAATGACTATAAAATGCTACCACGTGATGCATTTCAAACCAAAATCACTGAATATACACGTATTATCTGCGGACTTTCGGCACTTGGTATGGTGGCTCTGATTATTGCAGGTTATTGGATCACTATGCTTTATGGTCAGGCGTATACCCAAGCTTACTCACTATTTTGTGTGTTAATGATTGGTCAAGCGGTTAACGTGCTCTGTGGTAGTGTCTTTACCATTTTAAATATGGCAGGATTTGAAAAAACAACATGTCGTATCTTTTACATCGCACTTGTTATTAATATTGTCCTAGGTATTGCGCTTATTCCAAGTTTAGATGCCTTTGGTGTCGCCATTGCTTCGGCGATTGCGATGATTTTCTGGAACTTGGTATTAACTTATTTTGTGATCAAGAAACTTGGTGTTAACCCAACTATCTTTACCTTTATCCATAAACAACGCTAGCACTACGCTACGATTATAAATACAGCTGTGACTGCGCTTGTAACGAACAAAACTTTATATATTCTTTTTTGAACTTTTGCCAAGTTGATGCTTTTTGTTGTATCTCTTTTGTTACGGTCATTTTCTGCTCCTATTACTTGAATTTCAAAATATTATTTCTAACGATCACGTGATCGAGTTGAATGCATTATATTCAGATAAATGTGAAAAAACCGTTTCAAGGAAGTATTGCGATGTAAAAAAACTGTTACATTACTGATTTTGTTATCCCAAATTAATACTTCACAGCAATTGCCCTGCTAGAATATACTCATCCTAATAAATAGGAGAATCTCGATGTATCAACGTAATATTGGCATGAGTTTTATCTTAATGTGCACAGGGAGTATAGCAATGGCAACTGATTACCAACATTTTAATGCGGATGTAAAACAGCAAAAGCTAAGTACATTATCGACATTGCAATATCAAGTGACACAAGAAGAGGCAACAGAAAAGCCTTTTGATAATAGCTATTGGAATAATAAAAACACAGGTATTTATGTTGATGTAGTTTCTGGCGAGCCGCTGTTTAGCTCAACAGATAAGTTTGATTCAGGCACAGGTTGGCCAAGCTTTACAAAACCGATAGATACAAAATATATTCAGGAAAAAGAAGATCGTAAGTTCTTTTTTATCGTACGCACGGAAGTCCGATCTTTGGTAGCTGACTCACATTTAGGGCATGTTTTTAATGATGGACCAGAGCCTACAGGGCTTCGCTATTGCGTGAACTCTGCAGCACTTAAGTTTATCCCAAAAGATGAAATGGCTAAAAGCGGCTATGGCGCCTATCTGTATCTATTCAACGATGACAAACCATCGGAATAATCATGCGTGTTATCTTTAAGAAAACCTTACTCATCGTCATTGTTATTATTTTATTTGCATTGGCATTACTTGGCGCAATTTTGCCGATTATTCCGGGATTTATATTCTTTTTCGCTGGAGTCATCGTGCTTTCATGGCTTGTCCCACCCGTACGAAGATGGCTTCACAAACTATTACATCGCTTTCCAAAACTAGAGAAACATGTGTTAAAAGCAGAAGATAAATTGAAAAAATGGTTTGGACATTCTTAATGGCTGCCCTTTAAAATAATTATCCCTCAAAGGCACCAAAAGACATTAATTTGTCATAGCGCTTTGCCAAGCGATCCTCATTAGATAAAGCACTTAAATCACCTAACAAACGCTGTAAAGTCAGTTTGATTTCTTTTGCAGCTTCAGTAATATTGCGATGCGCGCCACCTAAAGGCTCTTTGATGACCTCATCAACAATATCATGCTCTTTCAAACGCTTAGCAGTAATACCCATAATTTCAGCGGCATCGGCGGCTTTCTCGGCTGTCTTCCATAAGATTGAAGCACACCCTTCTGGTGAAATTGTGGCAAAATAGCTGTACTCGAGCATTACGAGCTTATCACCTACACCAATGCCCAATGCGCCACCTGAGCAGCCTTCGCCAATAACGACACAAATCACAGGTACATTTAACTTAGACATCTCAAGCAAATTGCGCGCAATCGCCTCACTTTGCCCGCGTTCTTCGGCTTTAACACCAGGATAAGCCCCTGGTGTATCAATAAATGTAATGACAGGTAAATTAAATTTCTCAGCAAGCTTCATTAATCGCAATGCTTTGCGATACCCTTCTGGATGCATCATGCCAAAGTTATGGCGCAATTTATCTTTGGTTTTGCGCCCCTTTTCCTGACCAATCACCATCACGGCTTGATCGCCTAGTTTAGCTAAGCCGCCAACAACTGCCTTATCATCTGCAAACGCGCGATCACCATGCAATTCTTGAAAGTCAGTAAAAATCTTATTAAGCAAATCTAAAAAATACGGACGCTCAGGATGGCGCGCTAATTGAATTATCTGCCAATCGCTTAATGAGTTATAAATCTTCTTCATTAAATCGGTCGTTTTACCCTGTAACTTCTCGATTTCCTGTTGAACATCTTCACTATGCGCATTTGACTTAGCCAGCGCTTCAATCTTTGCTTCTAATTCAGCAATTGGTTTTTCAAATTCAAGAAATTGCATATTTTCCCTTACTTAGTCCACTTGACGCTTACAATACGTCTCTTTAATGAATAAAGCAAATATAATACTAATGATAAAGCCAATTAGCAAAATCCCCATGCCAAAATTAAGCCCAGGTGCTGCCATATCATCCAAACCTTTGCTGTGATTAAACCATGTTGTCATCACGCCAAATAGAGGCATGGCAATCACGCCACCCCATAGCAATGAGTTCATAGATACAATGCTTGTTGCAATGGCATTATTCTTCATCGGATTGGTTTCACCCACAAATGGATAAGCAACGGTTTGCGCACTAGTGACAAATCCTAATAAGAAAAATAATACGGATAGTTGCGATACACTCACCGTACAAAACATAATAATGGCAATAATGATAACCGATGTAACACCACCTAGAATTAAAGGTTGTTTACGGCGACGCATACGTTCAGTCAACCAACCCCAAAACGGATAAGCAAATATCATGCCTAAAAATATATAGCCGGTGATAGAACGTGCTTCCAACATGCTAACACCATGAGTTTTCATCAAATATTCATTTGACCACATACCACCTAACATCCATGTGCCAATATTAATTAAGCCAACATAAATACCAGCACACCAGTTTTGTGGCTTGGATAACACGAGCTTCAGTGTCGCCAAAATAGACTCTGATCGCAACGCTTTAGTTTGCATCATGCGCGCTTCTGTTAATGCTTTTGGTGCATTACGCACGACAATAAAAATAAGTGCAGCTAAAACCAAACCAAACAAGCTGATCACATGTAGCGTATGCTCTAAGCCAAATGCATCAAGTAAATAGCCAACAGGAGCTTGCGCGGCATAGCCACCCAACATGCCAATGGCGATAATAATGCCAATGACAAAACCTAAACGATTTGCTGGAAACCAGTTTGTTGCAATGCGAATACAGCCAATAAGACTAAAACTCGCACCCATCCCCATAAATAAACGGGAAACACCCATCACATAAACACTTGTTGTCATAGTCATTGCAAAAATACTCAATGCACAGACTAATAACGCTATTGATATCGCTAAACGCGGCGAGAATCTATCTAAGATATATGCTGCAGGAATCAAACAAATGATATTTGTATAAAAATACAAACTGGCAATAAAGCTCACACTTACCGGTGTTAAATCTGGATAAGCGTTTAAAATGGCAGGTGTTAATGTATTAAAAGCATTACCTAAGCCAAATTCAAAGAAAAAGAAAAATGAAATTAAAATTACGACTGCCCAAGATTTTGCCAATGGCATTTGAGCTAGTTTTTCCTGATACGTGGTGGAAGTCATAACACTCCGAGTTGTGAACTGTATTTTCAAGGGCGACAAATATAACAAAAAAATAATTTTTTTG
>JAQCCA010000064.1 GCA_027621155.1 Pseudomonadota bacterium
CTAAGCGGGATCGAACCGCTGACCTCTTGCATGCCATGCAAGCGCTCTCCCAGCTGAGCTATAGCCCCGAAACTGAAGCTGCATTCTAGGGAGGTTTTAAAAGGCTGTCAAGCGCTAGATTTAAATATTCTTAAAATTTGAGTTTTTTGTCGGCTGCTGTGCGAAAGTCTTCTATACTAGGTGCATAAACATGGATAGCGAGTGTGAAAATGTCTCTTAAAAAAATAAACAGGAATGCTAAAACACGAGGTTTCTCATTGATAGAATTATTAATCGTCGTTGCGGTGATTGCCGTGTTAGCGGCAATTGCCATTCCGATGTATAGCAATTACGTGCTAAAGGCGCATCGAGCAGATGCAGTAAGCTCAATCAATCTAATTGCAATGAATGAAGAAGCATGGGCGTTAAGCTCAGGTACTTACACAGCAACGTTGACTAATGTGTGGTCAGGAACAACCTCAACAAGAGGTTATTATGATATGAGTTTAACCAGTGTTACCAGTAGTGGTTATACCATTATTGCAACACCAATGGGGTCACAAACGGCAGATAGCGGTGATTGCCCTAATTTAACGCTAGTCGCTAGTGGTGGCGCAATTACACGCACCCCAATTGCCTGCTGGGAGTGATGATTTAAATTGGGATAAGAATATTCTTGTCAATATATGACTGACAGAGCGCTCTGCCATTTTGCAATAAGTCCTCACTTACAGGTAGCGATAAATTGCGCGCGGCAGTCGTGATTGCTTGATCAATACTTTGAGGTTCTGTCATCAATAGTTCTAATAAATGCGCACTTAACAAATTTACTTCCATAAATAATACTTTAAAGCTGCTGTTACGATAAACCACAACAAAAGTTGGATTTAGTGGTGGCTTTTCGGGCGTGAAGTCTTTAGATATCTGGTGTACTGGATAGCGATAGACAAGTACGCGGGTGCTGTTATTCGTCATGTAGTGAGCGTTAGAGTCTGGGTTACTTTCACTCTCAACGGATAGTTCAATATCTAGCTCAACCCACTCGTAATGCATAAGCTCATGCAAAAAAGACCAAGGTAATTTCTCTAGTGTGTCGATATATTGAACAAACTGCTTAGGTAGGTCATAAAAGTAAGGGCTTGTGCTTTCGTGGTGGGCAAGAAATCCTAGGGTTAATATGCGCCATTGCTCCTTTGATAAAATGCTAACACTGACAGGAAAGGCACGCTTTAAAGTGTTATTGATGTTGTTGTAAATAAGGTTTTGATAAATTTCCATTTGCTCATGGTTGATATTAGGAATGTCTTTCGATGCATTTTGCTGGCGTAAATTACACGTAAAATCAGTCATGATCTTATAACTCATACAGGCTCCTTTGAATAAACCTGTTGCTGAATTTTGGAAATGGTTTGAAGCTCGCGCTTTAAACTCGCCAAAGGAGGTAGGTTAAAATCCCGTTCAAGCAAGGTTGGAAAGAAGCCATGTGTTTGGTAGCAGTAACAAAGAAGCTGCCACACCGGATCGATCACATCTTCACCATGGGTATCGATAATCAGTTGAGGGGATTTCTGCCAATGACCGGCAACGTGGATATAGTGGATTTTGTCACTGGGTAATTGCTTGATAAATTGCTGTGGGTTATAACCGTGATTAACGCTGTTGACATAAACATTGTTCACATCTAGCAGTAGCCTGCAACCGGATTCGGAAACGACGGCTTGAATAAAGTCAATTTCACTGAGGATTTGCCCAGGGGCTGCATAATAGGAAGCGTTTTCTAGAATCAATGGACATTCGAGAATATCCTGTACTTGCTGGATACGTGTAGTGATGTGCTTAACCATCTCATCACTAAAAGGCAAGGGCAGCAAGTCATATAAGTAGCCTTGCTGATCTGAGCAATAGCTTAAGTGTTCACTGTACATAGTAATCTGATGCTCACGCATAAAGGCTTTAATGCGTTTGATAAAATCAATATTTAAAGGTGATATTCCACCAATTGATAAGCTTAGTCCATGCAGTACGATGGGGAATTGTTCACGATATTTTTTAAGTAAGTGCGCGCGACGACCACCTATGCCAATCGAGTTCTCAGGGGCTATTTCTATAAAATCAACCCCCTGAGGGTTCTGCAATAGCTCGTCAAAAAACTCCTGACGCAGTCCAAGTCCTATGGCTTGGTGATCTAGCATGCATTTGTCCTTGTTATTGTTTATTGGTCGCCATTATCATTGTCGCCGCTGTCATCGTCACTGCCACAGCTGCCAGCACCGCATTTCATATCACTGCTTTTATCAGATGAAGCACCACATGAGCCTGCACCACATTTGCCATCTTGTGATTTATCTGTAGCGTGATCACTGCCACAATTGCCGGCGCCGCACTTCATGTCGCTCGATTTTTCCGAAGCTTTAGCGCCACAGCTGCCAGCACCACATTTCATATCACCTGATTTATTATTTGCATTTGCCATTTGGCCGCTTTGTCCATTTTGACCATTAGCATATCCGTTATTCATATCATTGCTTTGAAAGTTACTATCAGCAAAGGCGTGTGTTGACATACCAAATGCTAAAGCTGAAGCAATGATTAATGATTTTGTAGCTCTCATAGAGGTTCTCTCCTTGTTGTGGGTTTAAAATCCTTCTTAGTGTGTTTTGCAACAGCATCCAAGTTTTTGTGAATATCAGCATAGCGAAAATAATAAAAAATGCACGAGGTGGATTGCAAATAAAGTTTTTCTTTTTGGCATTGGTCTGTGATCGGTATAAACTATGTGCCAGTAATAATGCTAATGTTTATAAATATATTCTGGTTATGAAACAAATATATCTTGATTATGCCTCAACAACACCGGTTGCTGATGAGGTGGTTGCACAGATGCTGAAATATCTAGGTTTTGACAATGCTTTTGGTAATCCAGCATCAAATACGCATGATTATGGTTGGCAGGCAAAAGAAGCCGTGGATAATGCGCGATTACAAGTTGCTCATCTTATTAATGCTGAGGCGCGTGAAATTGTTTTTACCTCGGGTGCGACAGAGTCGGATAATTTGGCAATTAAAGGAGTAGCTGATGCTTATTTAAATCGTGGAAAACATATTATTACCTCAATGATTGAGCACAAAGCAGTGATGGATACATGTGCTTATCTTGAGACAAAAGGTTATGTAGTAACCTATCTTAAGCCCGATGCTAAGGGTCAAATCTCGCTAGAGCAAATCAAAAATGCATTAACAAAAGAGACGATTTTAGTTTCAATCATGGCAGTTAATAACGAATTAGGCACGACGTATCCTTTGGCAGAAATTGGTGCTTTATGCCGTGAGCGTAAGGTTTTATTCCATGTTGATGCTGCGCAAGGTGTTGGCAAAATAGAAATTGATGTAAAAGTAATGCATATTGATCTGTTGTCGATTTCAGCACACAAGATCTATGGACCAAAAGGCATTGGTGCGTTATATGTTAGAAGAAAGCCTAAGGTAAAACTCACACCATTGATTCATGGCGGCGGGCATGAACAAGGGTTTCGTTCAGGTACGTTGGCAACACATCAAATCGTAGGATTAGGTAGCGCCTGTGAGTTAATGTCTTCAAAGCAAAATGAATTAAATAAGCATGTACATGAATTGCGCAAGCAATTTTTACAAGGAATCAATGTGTTACCTGAGTTAATCATTAATACCCCGCTAGATAATAGTTATGCTGGAATTGTTAATATTACCTTTAAAGGTGTTGATGGCGAGTCATTAGTGGCAATGCTTTATCAGCTGGCAGTATCAATGGGCTCAGCATGCAATTCAGCCAGTGTTGAACCGTCATTTGTATTAAGTGCCATTGGTTTAACACAACAACAGGCGCATGCCAGTTTACGTTTTTCATTTGGTCGCTATACCACGAGTGCAGATATTGATATTGCCACTGCGGCAATTGTTGATGTGGTCACTAAATTGCGTGCATTGTCACCATTATGGCAAGGTTAGTAGTGTTATGATGAGTGAAAAAATTTTGGTACTACTTAAAGCGATTACATTGAATGACTGCCAATACGATCATTCATGTGTTCAAACTATTGCGCATGCTGGTGAGTTGGGGCAGCAGGTTTTCATTTATAGTGATCAGACTCATTATTACTTTAAAGCAATTGGCAGCCCGTATTTATTGGCAATGACAAAATGGCTGGTAATGCAATTGCAAGATAAAGATAAGGCGGCACTTACTGCTTTTGCTGATATCGATATTGCTAAGTTGCAACAGATGTTTGATTTACCAACGCATAAACGGCAAGATGCCTTAGTGATTTTGCAGTTGATTGAGCAGTTATACCCATCGTAAATCATTTTGCGGTGTTTAGTTGCAAAGCAGTTTATGAGGGTTTTGACAAGTTGGATTGCAGGTAGTAGCTAGGACTGCTGCCAAAATTCAACTTGGTAAAAGTGCGGAAAGTGCAAAGCAAGAAATTTTGTAAAATGGTTTATGGTGGGTATCTGATGAGTACGTTAGAAAAAGCGGTTGTTTTACATAGTCGTAAGTACAAAGAATCATCACTGTTATTAACCCTATGGTTAAAAGAGCATGGTAAATTAAATGCGATTGCGCGGACGAACAAAAAGAATCATGGCATTTATCAGCCATTTAGCTTATTGAATGTTGATATAAAGATCATGCCTGCGGCGGAAAGCTTAGTGAATATTCGCTTTGCCGAGTGTGAAAAGAGCTTCATCATGGGGACATATCTATCGCAATTAGCGCGAATGTATCTGAATGAAGTCTTGTATTGGCTGTTGCCACATGATCATCACGGTGCAGCACTCTTTGATAGTTATTTATTGGTAATACAAGAGTTGGTTACCGATGATATTGCAAGATTATTACGGTATTTTGAGCTGCAGCTATTAGAAAGCTTAGGTTATGGTTTTCAGGTGGATTATGATGAGCAACATCAAGTGATTATCAAAGATCATTATTATGCAATGGCACCGTTATCTGCCTTTTATCAAACAACTGCTGAAAGTGGTATCAGTGGCAAATATATCAAACAGTTGCAACAACCTGTGTCCAGTTGGGATAATGACACACTGCAAGTGCTACAGAAACTTATACGGATTAATTTAAATGCCTGTCTGCAGGGCAGAGCGCTTAAAACCCGTGAATTGTTAATAAGTTTTTTACGAAACCAAAATGCTTGATGACGCTTAGGTGATCATTTGCTATGATGTGACGAGTTTAACGTCTTAGTTTTTTAATGTATGGATCAATTAAGCCTTTCTTTTGAAGATAATGAAAAGCAGACGATTAGCGCCTTTAGTCGTCAGGCATATTTGAATTACTCGATGTATGTGATTCTCGATCGCGCATTGCCACATATCGGTGATGGTTTAAAGCCCGTGCAGCGGCGGATTATTTATGCGATGAGCGAGATTGGCTTATCGGCATTAAGTAAGCACAAGAAATCCGCACGTACCGTCGGTGATGTGTTGGGTAAGTATCACCCACACGGTGATAGTGCCTGTTATGAAGCAATGGTGCTGATGGCGCAAGATTTTTCTTATCGCTATCCCTTGATTGATGGGCAAGGTAACTGGGGCTCGCCAGATGATCCTAAATCATTTGCGGCAATGCGCTATACCGAGTCGCGATTATCCAAATACGCTGAAGTGTTATTAAATGAACTAAAGCTTGGTACAGTCGATTGGCAGCCAAATTTCGACGGCACACTACAAGAGCCAAAGATGTTACCCGCGCAAGTGCCTAATGTACTATTAAATGGCAGCATGGGGATTGCTGTGGGGATGTCAACAGATATTCCATCACATAATCTTACGGAAGTCGTTGAAGGTTGTTTATATCTCTTAACAGGTAAAGATCACGATTTAGACGGTTTAATGGCGCATATTCCTGGACCTGATTATCCAGGCGGTGCTGAGGTCACCACCTCTTTTGAAGAACGCAAAAAGATTTATGAAACAGGTACCGGCAGCATTCGTCTGCGTGCTGTATTTCATACGGAAGAGGGGAATATCGTTATTACTCGCGTGCCACATCAGGTCTCAAGTGCCAAAGTAATTGAACAGATTGCCGCACAAATGAATAGTAAAAAAATCTCATGGCTTAGTGACATACGTGATGAGTCTGATCACAGTGATCCGGTGAGAATCGTGTTGGTACCACGTTCAAATCGTGTGGATACCAATCTTTTGATGAGTCACCTATTTGCGACAACTGATCTTGAGAAAAGCTATCGTGTTAATTTAAACATGATTGGTTTAAATGGTAAGCCACAAGTAAAATCACTGATGGAAGTGCTTGTAGAGTGGCTGCAATTTAGAACGGAGGTTACGACTAAGCGTTTAGAGTTTCGTTTGGATAAAATCTTAGAGCGTTTGCATATCTTAGATGGTTTTTTAATTGCCTTTTTAAATATCGATGAAGTGATTGCCATTATTCGTTATGAGGATGACCCTAAACAAGAATTAAAAAAGCGTTTTGATCTCACTGATACGCAAGCTGAAGCTGTGCTTAATCTGCGCCTACGCAATTTAGCCAAGCTTGAAGAAATGGCGATTAAAAAGGAAAAGCATGAGCTTGAAAAAGAACGTGATGAGATTATGGGGTATTTAGAGAATCCAACCAAATTAAAAAATCTCATCAAAAAAGAGCTCAAAGCCGCACAACAAAAACATGGTGATCAAAGAAAATCGGCGCTTGTGGTGCGCCCTGAGGCTAAAGCGTTAAAAGAAGCGGATTTACAACCGGTTGAAAGTGTTACCGTCGTCTTATCAAAACAAGGCTGGGTGCGTGTTGCCAAAGGTCATGATGTTAATGTTGAGGGTTTAAGCTATAAAACCGGTGACAGTTATTTCGCCTCAAGCATGGGTAAGAGTAATCAGCTCTGTTTGTTCTTCTCAAGTTTAGGTAAGGCGTATAGTTTATTAAGTGCTGATCTGCCTTCAGCAAGAGGGCAAGGTGAACCGATTACAGGACATTTGAAGCTTGAGCAAAATGAGCATATTGTCGCACTGACATTTGTGACCTTAGAAGATCAGTTTGTTTTAGCTTCAAGTGCCGGTAATGCCTTTTTAGCAAATGTCGATGATCTAATTAGTAAGAACCGCTCAGGCAAGCAAGTGATTACATTAGGCAGTGACAAGATGGTGCCACCGGCTAACGCGCATGATTATGAGCATAGTTTGATTATCGCCATTTCTAATCAAGGACGCCTTTTGGCGGTTGATAGAGGCGAGTTGCCAAGTTTGGCAAAAGGTAAGGGCAATCGTCTTTTGAATATGCCAAGCTCGCTAGCCACAGGTGAGGAGCTTAAATTCATTACTGCCATTACTAATGGTCAAAGCTTGGTTATCTACTCAGGTAAACGTCATATGCGTTTAAGCATTAGCGATCTTAATGAGTATCAAGGTAAACGCGCCTCACGTGGCAAAATCTTACCACGTGGCTTTCAGAATGTTGATGATATTGGTGTTGAATAACTACCACCAACTTTGTGATGGAATATTACAGCGTCTCAATTGATAGGCGTAGCGATACGCCATATCTTGGGTTTCACGTGCGTATTTCATTAAAAATTGATTATTACGATAGCTTTTTTTCATATAGCCATAAACACCTTGGTTATAGGCTAAATATAGCTGATAAGCATTGTCCTTGGAAATCCCAGCAATGCGTTGCGCACGATTGGCATACCAACCGATAAAGTCAACAGAATCGGCAAAATTCGTGCGACTTGCCCATGAGTTTCCGGTTTCTTTTTGATATTCCTCCCATGTGCCATCAAGTGCTTGGGCATAACCATAAGCCGTTGATTGGCGTCCGGTTGGGATAAAGCCAAGAACATACTGCATCGGTGTTTGCGCATCGGCAATAAAGCTTGATTCTTTACGAATAAATGCCCATTGGACACTGATGGGTACTCCCCATTTTTTATAGGAGTCTAAAGAGTCGTAATACCAATCAGGGTATTGCTGTGCGATTGAGCAAGCGTTATTAGGGTTATTCGGTGGTGCGGTAATACAGCCGGCAAGTGGCAAGACAGCTAAAATAGCTAAAAACTTAAAATCAAATTTCATTAAATCAAGTAGCGATTTTTTGGTAACATTGAGGCAGAGCCTAACGGATTTTTGAGAGAACGCGAACTATTTTCAACAACTTTTTATTCCAAGTGGACGCGCAATACAGTAAGTTATTCAACTAATATACAAAGAATGACTATCTAAGATATGGCAAAGCTTCATTTTTATTACTCCACCATGAATGCCGGCAAAAGTACAACGCTTTTACAATCTGATTACAATTATCGTGAGCGCGGGATGAATACCTTACTCTTTGCGCCTAGCTTTGATGATCGCTTTGGGGTGGGCAAAATCTCATCGCGCATTGGTCTCCAAGCCGATGCTTTGTTATATGATCAGACAAGGGATCTCTGTGTGGAAACGCAAGAAGTGCTTAAAACGAAGAAACTACATTGCATCTTGGTCGATGAGGCGCAGTTTTTAACAAAAGCACAAGTCCTGCAATTAACTGACATTGTTGATGAGTTGGATATTCCGGTACTTGCCTATGGCTTACGTAATGATTTTCAGGCAGAGCCCTTTGAGGGGAGCAAGTATTTACTGACCTGGGCAGATCAGTTGATTGAGATCAAAACCATTTGTCACTGTGGTAAAAAAGCCACACATGTCTTGCGTCTGGATCAAGATATGAATGTTATTAAAGATGGCGAGCAGCTGCAAATTGGCGGCAATGAGCGTTATATCTCGGTCTGTCGTTGGCATTATAAAAAAGGACAGATTGCCTGATTAACTTCAGTGGTTATAATAATATATCAATAAGTTGCATCATCTAATACCTCTCCCCTTGTGGGATTGCTCGTGCAGCTTAAGCTGCACGGGTGAGGGGTAATTAAAACGCAACACATTCTTGATCCATTATTAAAATACTTTTGCTTGCTGTAAAATCCGATCTTTGCCACAATGCTCTCTAGAGCTGATGATGGTATAGAGAGGGTAGTGTGAAGTCCTATTTAAAGGCACGTGCGGCATTGTTTAAAAATAGCTCATTTACCTGTGCGTGTATTATGAGTTTTTTCTCTGCCATTGCCGTTGGCGTGGCATATGTCTCGTTTAGTTGGCACTTGCTTGAGATCTACAATAGTGTGAATGCGATTATTATCTTTATGTTTAGCTGGTGGGTCTCAGGTGCCGTTTTATCTCCTGTGACAGGCTATGTTGCCGATCGTTTTCCACGACAAAAAATCATCATTGCGACCAATAGTGCACGTGTTGTTGTGATTGCTGCATTTCTAATGTTTGGCTATTTGGATACATTGGCTGAGGTATACTTCTTTACCAGCTTTTGGGGCTTGATATTAGCATTTTATATGCCGGCAATGCTGATTATGGTGCGTGAGATCTTTAGTGATGATAGTTATCTGTTATATGCCAATAGCACGATGGATGGCATATTTGAAATTGGCATGGTTATCGGTATGTCATTGGGTGGCTTGCTCGTTGTGTTTTTTAATATGCATCAAATCCTATACTTCTTATTATTTGGCACAGCAGTCGCATTGATAGCAAGCTTTGGTGTGAAGCCTAAACGTCATGTTGAGCGCAGAGATAGTGGTTTTATTGAAGACTGGCGCATGGTATATCGTTTTTTGCGCCAAAAGCGGTTTGTTTTTTGGTTTTATGTCGCTGAAATTGGCTTTACTTGCTTATTTATGACCGTACCGATTTTTATCGCACCTTATGCCAAGAATATTTTACAGGCAAGTTCATGGCAATTTGCCTTGATTGAAACTGGGTTTTCTATCGGCTTTATTATTGGTTGCATTATCCTGCCATGGTTTGCAGATCGTTATACTGAGGTCAAAACTATTGTTGGCGCACTTTTAGTATCAGTCTGTTTATACTTCATGTTGGCAATAGTTCATAGTGTATGGCTGGCGTTAATCTTTTATTTTGTTATTGGAATATGTGTTTCATGTTGGGCGATTTCAGTGACTCTTGCCCAAAGGCATACAGATATCACACTACAAGGTAAAACCCAAGGCTTAAGCTATGGTTTATCTGGTCTAATGGTCATGCTGATCTATACGATGTTTTTGATCATCAACAGCCAAATGTACTTCCCAAGTAACTATTGGTTTTACTTTATTATCGTCTTGGCATTAATGATTATTTATCCATTGTTGCGTGGTGGAAAACTACAAAAAAATCAAGGATGACATTTGAATTTTTAAAATAGTTGTCTACGCTTGAATCGAGGCAACTCTATTTTATTTTCCCCGCATTTAACTTTTTATTAAGGGATTAATTTTGTACTAAAGTCTAGATTTTGATGGCTTGATGTAACTTATTTCTATTGTTTTGCCTTGGTGAGATAGATATAGGCGAGGTATGAAATGCAGAATGAGACAAAGAATGAAAGCAC
>JAQCCA010000065.1 GCA_027621155.1 Pseudomonadota bacterium
TTGCCCCAGAATCTGCACTCATAGAAGTTTGGACATAACTTAAAAAAGACAATAAAAATATACTACTAATAATTTTCTTCACACAAGTTTTATTTTCCATAATGCTACCTCTCTTTGAAATCTACATCTTTAATCCATTACAAACCACTTTGCAATCACGCGTTACAAAATGAGTTAACCATGAGTTAAGCAGATTGTCATAAAAACACCTATAGCAAATAGCTGATTTTTGATGCACTAATATCTTAACTTTCACAAAAAGATCGCTTTACATCAGCTGTGAAAAAGATTAATTTAACCGCTTCACATGTATGGTTGCTATACATGTTTTATCCTTATAGCGATAACTAAACAATTAAATAATGAGGCAAAATACCATGAGTAAAGATTTGGGTTTTATTTTTATGACACAGGTTTGGAATCTGTAGATTCACTGGTATATTACACACAAAGGAATTAATAATGTTTAAGCATGAAACAAACATCAATACACGATCAAAAATACCCTTTTTTCTTCACCAAAAATATCACAGTTTACGTATCTGAAGAGATTGCCGCAATGCAGCAGCGATTACAGATAATAAATTAAAATAATTTTTGAACATTTGAAGAAAAGAGAAAAGTATGTCACATAAATTACAACGAAACTTAAAAGCTCGCCATTTAATCATGATCGCCTTGGGTGGCTCGATTGGCACAGGTTTATTTTTAGCAAGCGGCAGCGCCATTTATGAGGCGGGACCAGGTGGTGCGATGCTCGCCTATATCATTATCTCACTGATGGTTTATTTTCTAATGTGTAGCCTTGGTGAAATGGCAGCACATTCACCTACTACAGGCACATTTTGTGAATATTCCAGCCGTTATGTCAGCGCTGATTTTGGCTTTGCCATGAGTTGGAACTATTGGTTTAACTGGGCGATTACTATTGCCGCTGAGATTATTGCTGCGGCTTTAATTATGCAATATTGGTTTCCTTATGTGCCGACGATCTATTGGAGTATTTTGTTTTTTGTGCTTATTTTTGGTTTAAATCTATTAGCCGTTAAAGTCTATGGTGAAACAGAGTATTGGTTATCTTTTATTAAAGTTGCTTTTGTGATTATTTTTATTATTGTAGGCATATTAACCATCATTGGCGTCACTGGCGTTGGCGGACCCGTTGGTTTTGAGAATTGGCATATTGGGGATGCGCCTTTTCATAATGGCATGCTTGGGTTTATGGCAGTGTTTTTGATCGCCGGATTCTCTTTTCAAGGCACGGAACTCGTTGGCGTTGCCGCAGGTGAAGCTGATAATCCCAAAAAAGCCATTCCTCAAGCCATTAAACGCACCTTCTGGCGTTTGGTTATTTTTTACATTCTTGCCATTGGGATTATTAGCTTTTTGATTCCTTACACGAGCGACATTCTCATTAATAAAAATTCTGACATTGCCGTTAGCCCTTTTACCATTGTTTTTAAAAATGCGGGATTAACCTATGCCGCAACCATTATGAATGCGGTGATCTTGATTGCAATCTTATCTGCTTGCAATGCCAGCATGTTCTCGGCAACGCGTATTATGTGGCATCTAGCCAACACCAAACAGGCACCCAAGGTATTTGGCAAGATCAATCGTCAAGGAAAGAAGCAAATGAGCTTGCACTGCTTTCCGATTAATGCACTTTTGATTACCGCACTTGTTGGTTGTTTATTCTTTCTAACTTCTTTTTTAGATAATGGTAGCGTGTTTATCTGGCTTGTTAACATCTCATCTTTAGCGGGGTTTGTTGCTTGGTTTGGTATTGCTTTAAGCCATTACCGCTTTCGTCGCGCCTATCAAAAACAAGGTATGAGTTTACAAGATTTACCCTATCGCGCTAAATGGTTCCCCATCGCACCTATTTTTGCGATGCTGTTAATTGCCGTGATTATCCTAGGACAAGAGTTTAGCGATATTATTTCAGGCGACATCACATGGCAGAAATTCTTAGCAACTTATATCGGCTTTATTTTATTTTTAGCATTACTTATCGGTTATAAATTGATTAAACGCAGCAAACTCATTGCCTTGGAAAAATGTGATATCTCTGCTAAGCATTAAGTCGATTAACAATTTGTTGTAAATAATTAGACATCTTACTCCAATCTGCAATCTCCCAGTTTTTGCTATCCTCTGGGTCAGGTAAATAGGTGTAATGAATGGCGTAATAATTAAGTTTGCCTTTTAATTCATCTTTAACCATATCAACTTTACTTCCCGTATCATCAACATAAACAACTGATTGACATAGGTTTGAGTTATTTGTCTTTTGACGCTCTTTTTCAATCAAGCCAAGAAGCAATTGACCTTTATCACCGCCTGCGGCGTATTGAATGCCATGGTTATACATCGTATAGTCATTTTTATACTTATTTTGAGCAAAGAAACTTGGGTCAAATTGATCGCTGCCAATGGGGTTCTTGGTAAAATCAAGTCCATTGACTCTTAGCTGCCTTAAGGTTGTTGCCTCAGCACTAAACCCGCGTGATGTTAATGCAATCGAAGGATATTCTTTTTGCAATTTACTGACCACTGCCACAGTGTCACTTTCTACCGGTTGATAATTGATAAAGTAACGCACCGCATTCAAGAAGTCATAAATATTTGCACTTTGATCACTTAATAAATGTTTGGCATATGGATTACTTTTTGATGCCTGCCAATATACCCAGCCCTCACTGGCAAATTTTTCTTTATTCGTCAGCAAGGTATTATCAATATCATAAACAATACACACTGAGGACTTGCCATAATCTTTGCTTAACTTAGCAGCATATGGTTCGATATCTTTGATATTTTTAACACTAACTTCTCGATTTGTCATCGCTTGAGCCGCACCAACGCTAAGCAACGCCAATGACATAATCGTTATTTTCTTGATCATTTTTAACCCTCTTAGATTTCCCGCAGGCATATTAGCATAAACTGTAAGTTTGTGTATTTTTTTGTAGCAAGGCTTTTTGCTTTTGTTACTACCTTATTCTGTTTAGAATATGCCGCTGATGTCATTGGAAAGTTAAAAGGGGAAAAGGAAACTATGCAAAAGATAGCTATTATTGGCGGATCAATTGCTGGAAACGCCGTGGGATTGGTGTTGTCGCGCTTAGGTTTTGATGTCACAATATATGAGCGCTCAAGCGCGCAACTTGATGATCGCGGTGTCGGCATATGTATTCCAAAAGATTTACGTAACATGCTAGTACAATGCAATATGTTTGATTCTGATGCCAAATATATTGAAATCATTGATCGACAGTTTATTGTTAGCGACGCAAAGCGCAATGCCGATGTCTTCTGGCAACAGCCTGTGAATGTCATGGCGCACAACTGGTCAGAAATTTATACGCAATTATATAAGCGCCTACCACAGGGTATTTATCGACAAGATGCGAGTGTGGCGCATATTAAGCAAGATCAAAACAAAGTCATACTGTCACTCACTAATGGACAAACTGTAGAGGCAGATTGGCTTTTTTGTTGTGATGGAGTTAATTCACTTGGGCGCAAAGTGACTTTTCCAGAGTCCACCTTGAATGAAGCACCTTATATTGCTTGGCGTGGCGTGATTGCCAAAGAGCGTGTTAGCAACCCATCACTATTTGATCGACTTAATTATTTTTGCTACGAGCATGGACATGTCGTGACTTACTACATCCCCAAACAAGATGGCAGTGTTGATTTGAATTGGGTTTTCTATCAAAAGGTAAATCAAGCACATAAAAATAAACTGTTAAACACGAATAACAGCAATGAAGTCACAAGCTTAGCAGCACGCGAGCTTCAGCCAATGCACTTTGAAGAGCTAAAGAAATTAGCCAACATGATGCCTGAAGTTTTTGCCAAGGTGATACTTGATACGCCAAAACCTTTTATTCAAAATATCTTTGACACACAAGTGCCTGCTCTGAAAAAAGGACGTATTTGCTTATCTGGAGATGCTGCATTTATCTCACGACCACATACTGCAAGTGGCGCGACCAAAGCCTTGCAAAGCGCGCTTGTTTTATTTAAACAAATACAAGAAAATCAGCATGATTTAGATCGTGCCACAGAACAGTGGGCAAAAATACAATATGATAATGAGCGTAAATTATATGAGCTTGGCAAAATTTTTGGGCATGCGCTTGTCACCAACACGCCTGACTGGCATTTAATGAATCAAAGCAAAATGGATCACTGGTGGGCAGACATTATGCAAAATCAAGAGTGGTATGCATACAAAGCTCAAAGTAATTAGTGTTCTTTTTAGACTTTATTAACAACGACATTCAGCAAATGACTACCTTGCTGTAAAGCTCCTTTGCCATTGATACTTACTATAATTCCAGCAAATGGATAACTTATCTCCAGTGCTTCGGCATGCGCCATTTGCAAACATCGCCCTATTACCTGATGTTTACCAAAAGTGTCTCCTGGCGTCATAAACCATTCATATAGCCCTCCAAATTGAGCATACGTTGATCTGAATGAATCTTCCACATAAAAAGCAATGTGTTTGGCACATCCCTCTTGATATGCATCATTTAGCTTAACCACTTGCTTTGCCGCAAGGTAATGCAAAATACGCTGCATTTGAATTTGTGCTTTTCGGTGATCTATCAACTCCTCTGAACCCAATTCAAGGGTAAAACTATCAACCAATACAGGCTCATTTCTACCTAATTGAATAAATGCCTTCTGCAGACTCCACCACGGATGAAACCCTGCTTCATCTAGTGAGCCATTACATTTATTCTCAATTAATAACACATGCTCAAACCCCAAAGATTCAGCACTATCTTTGGCATATTGCGGGCTATATAGATAATCAATCGCCAATGAGTCCGTATGTAAATCTAAAATAATATCAGCCTGTAATGCCTCTAGTTGCATGGTATAGTTTAACCGTCGCGCACGTGACAACCCAAAGTCATTATTAAGTGCTGCTGTCATTTGCGCGCTAATCTCATTTCGCAGTGCCGTAGCATATTCTGCTTGAGCGCTTTTAAGATGCTCTTTAGCAAATGATTTGTAATCTATCTCAGGTTTAAAATAATAGCGATTCCAATTGTCGCCATTGGTTGCATCAAAACGCCCCTGATGCCCAGCACCAATAAGCATGTCACGCCCAAAGGGGTTACACTGTGGAATAATCGTAATATCACCTTGCGGTTGCTCTTCATTAAAGTGTTTAAGTAAATTCAAAATCACAGCATTACCTTGAATCTCCGAGGCATGCATGCTTGCTTGAATATAGACTTTCTTGGCATTTTGATTTTGCCCTTTAACCCTATATTTCGTCAGCGTGATTGCCTCTCCTGAGGCATTTTGCCCCACTTCAAGCAACGACTTTGTGATATAACTTTTCATTTCTTTAGTTTCGTTCATTTCTCTCATTTGAGCCAGACTCCCGCAGCTTCAGCTTTTCTTAATATCTTAATTCGCCCTTTTTGATATGTCACCTCCGCTGGCAACGTATGACACAGAAAAAATGGCATGCTCTCAGTAAAGCCATAAGCACCGGTATAGTGAAAGATAATATGATCTTGTGCCTTAGTATCACTTGGCAGTTGCACTTCCCCTAAATAATCCAAACTAGTACATAACGCACCATGCAAATGCATCTTAGATAGAGTAGTACTACTTTCTCTTAGAAGACTCACAGGAAATGCCTGTGATGTTAGTGTCGGGCGCATTAAATGTTGACTGCCACCTGCTAATATCAACATGTCACGCTCATAAACTGTTTTGCGATCCACTACTTCAGTGACATAAACGCCACACTTAGCAACGGCATAGCGCCCAAGCTCTAGCCAAATCTCTGTTTGTGGATAATGGCTTTTAAGTTTTAGAATCAATGTATTAATTTCAGCTAAGCTAAGCTCTTGTCCTTCATGTTGATAATCAATACCTAAACCACCACCCAAATCTAATACGCGCAAATGAATGCCCATGGTCTCTGCCAATTCATGTAATGTATGAGCAATCGTAAACCAAATCCTCTCAAGTTTGTCTATACAAAGGATATTACCCCATTGAAAACAATGAAAACCCAAGATATTAAGATAAGTGCAATCAAGATCATGGTTCTTTGAATAAGCAATCCAGTCATCGGGTGACAAGCCAAATGGTGTGACACACTCACCACCTAAGACGTTTTTTTCACCATCATGCCATTGCAATTGCACACGTAGCAACACATCAACATGAACTTGTTTTTCATTGGCAATACTTTGCACATCTTGCAATTGCTGCGTACTTTCAATAACAAATCGTCTAACCCCTTTGTCAATAAAATAGCCTAACTGCTCATATGACTTAGCTGGCCCTGTGTGCAAGATATTTTGAGGATTAACACCTTGCTTTAGTACCTGATCAAGCTCACCAATACTCGCCACATCAAAGCGCATACCTTCATTATTCAAGGTTGTAATAATCGCTGATAAAGGATTGGCTTTAAGCGCATACCAAAGGGTTACTGGTAATGTTTGCAACATTTTTATATGGGATTGTAAAACATCTAGATCATAGAAAAAAAAGGGCACATCAATCTCTTTAGTTAAATCAACTAATGCTTGATGGTGGTGTAAGGTATCAACCATTAACGCAATGCCTCCTCCAAACTAAGCGCATGATCACTTTTGTCATCACGATATTTAACAATAATTGGGCATGCTGCTTGTAAGCCTTGTGCCTTTGCCCAACCTTGCGTTAACGGTCTTGCACCCGGCACGACAACAGCACCTTCTGGAATGGCTTCACCTTTGTCAAGGATACGCTCATTAACGCAGTCATACACACTA
This sequence comes from Pseudomonadota bacterium, assembly GCA_027621155.1. Lineage (GTDB taxonomy): Bacteria > Pseudomonadota > Gammaproteobacteria > Francisellales > Francisellaceae > Caedibacter. Next base: position 6,807 of record JAQCCA010000065.1, read on the forward strand.
ACTCCACGCGACAGCACTACCGATGGTGCAATAACCGCACGTCTTTTAACAACAATTCCTTCAACAATGACAGCTCCCGCACCAACAAACACATGATCTTCAATCACGACAGGATTCATACCAATTGGTTCAAGTACACCGCCGATTTGCACACCTGCTGATAAATGCACATGCTTACCAATCTGTGCGCAAGACCCCACTAATGCATGGCTATCGATCATTGTACCCTCATCGACATACGCACCGGTGTTAACATATGCCGGCGGCATAATGATTACCGATGGCGCAATATAAGCACCAGTTCTTACAGCTGACCCACCTGGCACCATACGCACACCATCGGCAACAGTAAAACGTCTTGGAACCAGGTTATGCTTATCGACAAAGCCTTGGTAGCTTTCAGTAAAATCGGTATTTTGACCTGCTTTAAATGCCGCTAAAATTGCTTCTTTGACCGCAATATTCGCTTGCCATTGACCATTTTCTTGGCGCTCTGCTGAACGCAGTTTACCTGTTTGTAAATCTTGTAGGGTTTTCTCCCAACTCATCATTTGTATTCCTTATTTTATATTACATTTAACTGACACAGATATGCTCATAATAACTTTGAATCTCGGCATCGGCTTGTTGCAAACGCTCAATACTTGTTAGTTCTTGAGCAATCAACGGCAAGCGTAAAGTATCACTATCAATAACACCCATATGCGCAAGCCACGCCTTTGCCGGAATTGGATTTGCCACGCTAAAGCATGCTGCAGTTGCATCTTGCCATAAACGGCTTAGGGCTTCATCTGTCTCAAAACGCAACGAAGTTTCAACATAGGCTTTGGCTTCTTTTGGCCATAGATTGGAAACCACTGACACCAAGCCTTTGCCACCGACTTTAGCAAGCTCTGGCATCATCGCATCCTCGCCACTGTATACATTAACGTGAGGCGCTATTTGTACATAACACTTAAAGCGTGAGATATCACCTGAAGCTTCCTTCAATGCCCACAAATTCGGATGAGTTTTGAGTGCTGTAAACGCATCAAAACAAAGATTCACCCCCGTTCTTGATGGCACGTTATATAGCATACATGGCTTGTTTGCTTTGTCCAATAATGCACTAAACCAAGCAATCTGCCCCTGCGTACCAGGTTTGGCATAAATCGGCGTAACCATCAAAAAGCCATCAACTGCTTGAGCGTTACAAAACTCAACCCACTTAAGCTGCTCGGCCAATTGATACCCGCCCACTCCGACAAGTAAGGGGACTTTAAGCCCTAAGCCACAGGCAAATCTCACCACTTGGCACTGCTCTTCATAACTTAATGCTAAAGCTTCACCCGTGCTACCTAAAATCAACACACCACAACCAGCTGCTTCTTGTTTGCGTAGCAATCGCTCAAAACTCACCAGATCGATCTCACCACTTTCAAACATTGGCGTGACCACTGCTGTGTAGGTATTGTTATTGATATTTATTGCCATGACACACCTCTTACTAATTCATCAAACTGGTAAAAACCAGCGTTTAACTTATTCTCACACACAAAGCGTGCGCTCCATACAGCACCCTCAGCAAAAAGTTTGCGATCATGCGCCACATGCTTTAATTCAATGGTTTCATAAGGATTTTCTACCCTTAGCACATGCTCACCCTTTACATCTTCTTTGCGAATAGATTCAATAGGGCATTCTTTCACATTAAGCCATGATTGCCATGACACAGCAGTACCACTGGGTGCATCAAGCTTTTGCGTGTGATGTGTTTCTGTTAAGTGAAAGTGACTATTTGTCACTAGGTTTTGCAGATTACCTAAGGTGTTTAACATCTCTTTTATCAGCACCATCGACAAACTAAAGTTATTCGCTACAACCCAAGTTTGTCCTGATTGTTTGATGCGCTGTATTAAAGTTTCATCATAATGAAATCCTGTGGTACCGCAAACGACAGAGACTTTACTTTGCAAAAGCACCGGTAATATTTGCCTTAAAACATCAGCGCTAACAAAAATAATTGCCACTGTTGCCTTATTGAGTTTCTCCACAGTAACTAAGTTTTGTGAGTCAAATATATCACTTATCTCATCTTCTTTTAAAAGATCAAGTACGGCTTTACCCGTTTTACCTCGACCGATTATTGCTACTTTCATCGCACACGCTCCTTAGTTGATTCACTAAAGAGAGACATATAAATATCCATCATTACACCCTTTGCATCTTCTGCTGCTACTAACAGGCAGATATTATGCCCGCTTGCGCCGTGGCTGAAAAGGCGAACATTATAACTTTCAAGGGCGGCAAAGAGCTTAGCACTTACTCCTTTGTGCTGATGTAATCGATTACCCACCACTGCAATGAGGGACAAATTATGCTCAACACTAATCTCAAGATTACCGATGGATTGCAGCTCATCTAATAGTGCTTCGGTTAATAGGCTTTCACCGATTGACTGGCTACCTATATGATCCAAGGTTAAAGCAATACTTACTTCACTTGTCGTCACCAAATCAACCAATATATTGTATTTAGCTAAAATACTAAATACTTTGGCTAAAAAACCTTGTGCATGAAACATGTCAAAACTTTTGAGTGTCATTAAAAGCTGGTTTTTACGCTCAGCAACCGCACGAATTTGCGGTGGCTCCTTTAAGCTATTGGTCTTAGCAGTAATCCAAGTACCGCCCATTTTTGGCGAAAACGTAGAGCCCACAAATACATCAATATTGCTACTTATTGCCGGCCATAAGGTTGCCGGATGCAAAACTTTAGCACCAAAGGTAGCAAGCTCAGCTGCTTCATTAAAACTTAAACTCTCAATCGCTCGCGCCTGAGGGATAGTGCGTGGGTCAGCTTCATAAATACCCGCAACATCCGTCCAGATTTTCACCGACTTTGCTTGCAAAGCTTGCGCTAAAAGAGCCGCACTATAGTCACTCCCACCTCGACCTAAGGTCGTTGTTTTACCCTTTGCATCCATGCCAATAAAACCTTCACAGATGAGCACTTGATCCGCAAGTAGCAACGGCAACATATGTGTCGTCACTTGTGCTTTAATCTCATCTAGATTGGGCTTTGCTTGAGAGAAATTACTATTAGTCTTCATCACGGTTTGCACATTAAAATACTGTGCATTAATCTTATTCTGTCTGAAGATTGCCGCGACAAGTTGCGCTGAGATCCGCTCACCGAATGATAATATCTCATCACTTAGCTCTTTGGTATTCAGACGCACACTCATTTGTGCCAAAAACACAAGATCATCTATTCGCTGCTGTATGTCGCTGTGCAAATGAGTACAATCAATCGCTTCAACAATTGGTGATAGTATGGTCTTAATATCATCAACAACACCTGAAATCTCATGCACAGACTTTACATGATGCGCTAACTTTACCAAGAGATTGGTTATCCCTGATTGTGCACTAACGACAACAACACGCACACTTGGTGAAGATTTGATAATTTCTGCGCATTGGCAGATCGCGTTTAGATTAGCGACACTTGTGCCTCCAAACTTCGCGACGACAAAAGGGTTTTGCATAAAGCTTCTCCATTTATCGACACGG
>JAQCCA010000066.1 GCA_027621155.1 Pseudomonadota bacterium
TAAAAAGTATATAATATTTATATTAAACTTTCTATTTCTTTTTTGAGCTTATTGATTTCACGTATAGCCTTATCATCGCTGCTGCCTGCTATTTTTTTCATATCATTCACAGTGCAACCAAAAGCAGCAGACTGTCTGTAAGCTGTACGTAAAACTAACGAAGTAGATGTTTTAGCAATACCAAACTCTTCTACTATTGAAATAATATCTCTAGCTATAGTCGTATTTGATTGACACATGTTAATAACAAGTCTGGTTTTTAATGAGTCATTAAAGTCACTCATTCGCTCAATTAATTCCTTAATTGCTATTCCCGCCCATAAATCTGGAGGTGAAGGAATTATTGGTATTAATGCAAGATCAGACACCATTAATGCAGACTGTGGCACTGGGCTGTCAACAGCGGGTGGAGTATCTATGAAGATATAATCATAGTCATCAAGGTATTTCTTAACTTCTCTGTGAACTTTCCCCCCTGCGGCACCAAGTCCGCATATTGTTGCGGGAAATGGATGATCATCTGGTGATGATGAAGCCCATCTAGTTGCTGTTGCTTGTGGGTCAGCATCAATAACCATAACCTTGTTATTTAAAGCAAATGTTCCTGCTAGCTGCATAGTTAAAGTACTTTTGCCTGCACCACCTTTTTGATTGGTAACCGTTATAACCTTTGCAGTCATATATAATGCTCCTTAGATATGTAATGACATGAATAGTATATACTATAGTAAAAGTAAGTAAAGTATTTACAATATAAAAAGTATATACCATTAATAAATTACACCAAAACCCTATAAGCTGCACGCAACACCTTTTTCTCATCCTCAGACAAATCAGCACCTTTGCCATACAAACCAACAAGCAATCTGGCAATTTCAGCTATATGCGAAAGGTCGGCTTGCTCGTCAGCGATTATGTTGTCAAAAGCAAGGGCTGCGTTGGCGATGAATTCTAGTTCGAGGTCGGAGAGGGGGATTTTCATAATACAATCTTTTATGTCGCGATGGATATATAAGTTGCTATTTAGGGTATAATTGGTCATTATTACTTTAGCTAAGTTTGATCCCTTTCAGGTCAGACTGAGTTAGGAGGCTAAAATACTGATTGCAATCAGTTTTAGTCTCCGAATGAAAATCAAATTTTACCGCAGTCAAACTCTGCCACAAACTTTTCCGCAGCATCAATCCTCGCTTTACACACCTGATAGCTTTTGGACGCACTTTCAAGCATAGGCGCAAGCTCATCGATGATATTCGGATTGTTTTGCCCGCTTTGAAGCTTGGCGTTGATTTGTTCTAGTGTTTGGTAGTTTTGGGCGTAGGTTGGCGAATCAGTCATTTTCTATTTCCTTGAATGATGATAGTTTGCTGCCCACATAGGTGAGACAGAGTTTACCAGTTTTGTACGCTCATCTTGCGGCAAAGCTGTTAAAAATTGCAAACCAGTACGCTGTTGCACTTCATTAATAGAAACAATGTATTTAGCAACATCTTTGCGATTCACCTTGGCATTTGGCATGATGAATGCAATTGTTTTACTGCCCTGAATTTTTTCAGGCGCATATACGACCTTAAAGAAATAATCAGGCACAGCCACTTTGTTCTTACCGATTGTTTTGTGGACGTTACCACCTTTGTATACGGCACCATCATAGACCCAGATTGATTTGTACATATTTGCCCAATCTCTAACGTCAGATTCCAATTTAGCCCAACCATCACGATTTAACCCTGCTTTTTGCGGTGACATATTCGACAGCAAGAATGATTGGTCAGCACTCTCTTTGTCAAAATCCATTGCTGCATACGGTGCTAAGTGTCCGCGATCATATCCGCTTCTGCTATAGTCTGATAATTCTGATTGATATTTAGCAGGCACGTCAGGGTCAGGTCTAAAATCATCTTTACGCTTGATATTTACATCAACTGATTTGCCTGTGAGGTGATAAGCTACGGCTACAGGTTGCTTGGTAGTATAACTGTAAGCAGAAACATAACCATCACGACAAAGGTATTGATCAGCCTTAGCGATAGGCTTATCTACGGTTTGTGTTGGGTTACCATACTGGTAAAAGTCATGGCAAGTGGTAACTTCGCTTGCAAAGACAGCTTGTGAAATTGCTATAGTTAAAATAACAGCACCACTGATATATTTGCTGATTTTTCTTAATTGCATTGTTGTAAAATCCTTATTGATCAAATTTAGTTGTGGCACTTTGGAATAGTCATTGCTGATAATCTAGACCATGAGTCATTAGCGCAGTTTTCAGGTTTACTATCAGGTAAACAATAAGCAGACCAACCACCCATATCTTGAGTGTCTAAGCAATCTTTGAAGCCTTTAACTGATAAGTAATCAGGCGGTAATCCGCCTTTACCGCCAACCATCTCTACAGCACAACTGCCACACAACCAAGGTTTAACTTGATTAGGTGCTTTTTGGCATTGCTCTAATTTGTCTACACACTGGGCTTTGCTATCAAAAGTTTGGCAGTCTTGGTAAGGAGCGTTGCCGCTGCATAATTGATAGGGCGCATCATTAGCAAAAACATAAGTTGATGAAGCAATCAGTGCAAAGCCCAACAATAATTTTTTTGTTTTAGCCATGTTTGACCTCCGTAATTAATTCTCCATCGTGATACGTCACCGTCAAGCTCTGGCACTGTTTCGCATCCGCAATCGATGTCACATACTTATCACCTGATTTTGTCACCGCAAAACCTCTTTGTAAAGTAGGTTCAATAGACATCGACAAGATTCCTCGGTAATGACTTTCAATGCTGTTCTTAGCGTTGATAAGCGTATTTTTAGCATTCACTGCAATATTGCTATGCCAAGTGCTTAATTGTTTACTGTGGCTTTGTATTAAGCTTTTGGCTGTCGTCATCGCTGTTTGATTCAAGTGATCAATCTTAGTCCGCGACAACTCAAGCGATTTTTTCGCTGATTGCATAATGTTGCTTTGCCAGTTATCAATCACTTGCCGTTGATAAGCAAGCTGTTGTTTCGCATTGGCGTGAACAAGCTTGTAATAGTCGCCAGTGACTTTTTTATGTGAGCTGACCACTTGCTTTGCAAAGTGGGTGATGTATTGATGGTGCTTATCTATATCCGCCTTGGCTTTGGTTGTGCTATTCAGTGCAATTGACTTAAGCGATGTAAAGCTCGTTTGCGCCTTTACTGCGTTATTGGTGATCGTATTTGCAATATAGTTGATCACCTTTGACGGTGTATCAAAAGATCGCGTTGCCAGATCATCTAAAATGGTTTTGTCTCTTTCGTGTCCAATACCGACAAACACTGGCACTGGCATATAGCAAAGCGCATTAGCTACTTCAAAGTAGTTGAACCAGTCAAGATCGGCTTGGGAGCCACCGCCACGGATAAGCACAATGCAGTCGTAGGCTTTTTCGTGTGAGCCAATGGCTTTGTAAATCTCACGGAATTGTTTAGCGACAGTGGTAGGGCAATCTTTGCCTTGCATCGATGCATGGTAAATGTCGAATTGGCATAAGCCGTGCTTTTGGAGCAAGTCGGCTTCGGCAAAAAAGTCGCCCAGCCCTGCTGCGTTTTCACTGGATATGACAGCGATATTGGTAAACTCCGTTGGGATAGCTAAGTTACGGTTATTATTGATCACGCCAGATTGTGTTAAGTCAGCAATGACTTTTTTCTTACGTGCTTCACGGTCGCCAAGTGTGAAACTTGGATCGATGTCGATGACGTTAAGTGACAGCCCAAAGTTTTGGTGAAAGTTTACGTCTACCATGAGTAAAACTTTCATGCCGTTTTTCAACTGCTCACCAGTGGCATGGTGAAACTTTGGCATGACTTTGTGTGCTACGTTAGCCCACATGTTTATTCTAACCTTGGCGATGGACTGGTGCGTGTTTTCGTTAAACTCAATTAGCTCACCGTAGTAATGTGCGCCATTCTTGTGCCAGTCGGATAGTTCACCTCGTACCCAGTAGCCACCGCCTTTGAATTTGCGGTCGATGGTTTGTTTGATTTCGGTGAGGAATTGGGAGAGGGTGAAAGAGGTTGTGTCGACTTCTTTGATTGGTTCAGCCATTGTTTAAATTCCTAGATATTTATCAAAAAACGATCTTATTTTTTCTAACACTTTCGTTTTTGTCTGAGTCCTTTTTTTATCTTTATCAAACATTGAAACAGGCGGCAGAATATCAGCTAAAGCAGTACCTGTTGATTTGATTTCACCATCTCTAAACGCATTAGCAATATATTTTTTAGTTTCTTCTGGTTTTAAGTTTTCTTCCTCAATGATACGCTCAAGGTCTTCTGCTTTAGTTTTTTCAGTAAACTTGCGCCAATCTTTATCAACTTCACTGTTTGTGTTTAGGGTATTAATAAAGTTTTCAATAAGTTCTCTCTTGCTTCTCAAATCAATACTTGAACTAATAGCGCTATTGATAGACGTTAAAATCTCTTTATCTTTCATATTTGATTTATGATATTGAGCGACCATCTGTAGGATATAGTCAATGTTAACTGTCACTTGCTTCATTAATTCGACTTCAAACACAAGATCATCATTAATGTTTTCTTTATCAGCCTTATCGTGTTTGCGGTATTTGTCACGTAAATCAAGGTACTTGCTTTCATAGTTTTGAATGTCACGATCGGATAGCAGTCCTTTATCCTCAAATTCATCAAAGGATACTAAAATATTACGCATCCTTAAAATTACACCCCATTGCTTGATAAAATCTTTTTCAGCTTGTTCGCTTTCAAAAGACACGGGTAAAGGAAACTTATCTTGAAGCTCGGCAATCATATCAATGTAACCTTGTTGCGGCTCGCCATCTTTTTCCCAACCGTAATAGTAATCTTTAAATGGTTTTAATAAGACGATACCACCCGCATGTTCATTACCAAACCTCGACATTGCCTTATTGGTATCTTCTTCCAAATCGCGAAAGCAAATAATATTACCGTAGGTCTTAATCGAGTTTAGGATGCGATTGGTTCTTGAAAATGCTTGCAAAAGACCGTGATAACGCAGGTTTTTATCAACCCAAAGCGTATTGAGCGTTGTTGCATCAAAGCCTGTTAAAAACATATTTACAACGATCAGCAAATCAATCTCACGGTTTTTCATACGCTGCGCAAGGTCTTTGTAGTAGTTTTCAAATTTATCCGAACTGGTATCGTAGCTTGTGCCAAAATACGCATTGTAATCACTGATTGCACTTTCTAAAAAATCACGTGATGACTGATCAAGTTGATTGGGGTTAAATCCCTCCTCAGGCAACATGCCATTGGCAGAATCTGATTCTTCTTCGTTGGCGCTGAAACTAAAAATCGTGGCGATTTTCAATCCACTATCACGTGATTTAAACGCATGATAATACTTGCGTGCCATATCAATGGAGCTAACGGCAAATATTGAGTTAAATCCTTTAAGACGTGTTTTACTTCTAATTTCCTTAACCTTATCCTCTTTGCTTTTGCGCTTATCAGCAACCACCTCTGCAACATTGGTTAGGCGATTAAAAGAATAATAACCATCATTACGCCTTGTTTTTTGATCAAAATGTTCAATGATATAGTCGGTGATTTTTTGAATACGCTCAGGGGCACTAGCCGCAGCTTCGGTATCAATCGCACGTATCTTTTTGTCCTTAACCTCATCTTTCATTTTCATGGTATTGATGTAATCAATTCTAAACGGCAAGACATTACCATCATTAATCGCATTAACAATCGTATAAGAGTGCAGTTTCTGTCCAAATGCCTGCTCAGTGGTTTTTAGTTTAGGGTTACCACCAGATGACGCGGTATCAGAGAAAATCGGTGTGCCTGTAAAACCAAAGATATGGTACTTTTTAAACGCTTTGGTAATGGCTGTATGCATATCGCCAAACTGTGAGCGGTGACATTCATCAAAAATCAAAACGATATGACCGTCAAATATGCTATGCCCTTTATTGGCGACAATAAACCGCGATAGCTTTTGAATGGTAGTGATAATGATTTTGGCATTTGAGTCTGCCATTTGCTGAGTAAGAACGGTGGTATTGGTGTTAGAGTTAGCACATCCTTTTTGGAATTTATCATACTCTTTCATGGTTTGGTAGTCTAAGTCCTTTCTATCAACTACAAATAGGACTTTATCAATGCTATCAATCTTAGTTGCTAATTGTGCTGTTTTAAAACTCGTGAGCGTTTTACCGCTGCCAGTGGTATGCCATATATAACCACCTGCATCGATAGTACCAAGTTTTTTATGATTGGTTGCCATCTCAATGCGATTCATAATACGCTCGGCTGCGGCAATCTGGTAAGGACGCATGACGAGCAAAAGTTTATCAGAGGTAAACACGCAATATTTAATAATAATCGCCAGTAGCGAGTGTTTACATAAAAAGGTTTTACTAAAATCAACCAAATCAGAAATTTTGTTGTTTTTAGCATCTGTCCACCAACAGGTAAACTCAAAGCTATTGCTTGTTTTCTTTTTAGATTGTTTTCCCTTATTTTCCTTGATATGTGCATGGCGTGTTGTATTAGAATAGTATTTACTATCAGTGCCATTAGAAATAACAAATAGCTGAATATACTCAAACAAACCGCTATCTGCCCAAAAGCTATCACGTTGATAACGGTTAATCTGGTTAAAAGCTTCTCTAATTGCCACACCACGACGCTTTAGCTCAACATGTACCATTGGTAAACCATTGATTAAAATCGTCACGTCATAGCGGTTTTTATAAGCTCCCTCAACTTCATACTGATTGATTACTTGGACACTGTTGTTATGGATATTATCCTTATCGAGAATACGCACGTTTTTAGTGGAGCCATCATCACGTTTCAGGCTATAAATATAATCTTCTTGCACCTTATTGGTTTTTTCTTCAATACCTTCGTTTTTATTTGCCAGATACTTATTGAGCATTTGCTGCCATTCATTATCTGAGAAGGTCATATCGTTGAGTTTTGAAAGCTGAGATCTCAAGTTTTGCAAAAGGTCATCGTTTTGTGTGATCTTAAGATAATCATAGCCATTGCCTTGCAATAGGCGAATAAACTCACGCTCTAGCTCATCCTCTCCTTGGTAATGGGTAGCATTTTGCTTGGCAGGTATGTGTTCAGCAACAACGGTGCTGTTTGGGTTTTCGGCAATGGTGTTATAGCTCGTCATGCGCTTAATTCCTTAAAGCTCAGTAGTTTATTGCGATAGTATTCATATTGCTGCCTACGTGCTTTGATTTCAGCAGGTAAGCCACTTGAGAGGTCATTAACTAAGGCATCGAATTTGTCGAGGATGGAGACAATGCGGGCTTGTTCTTCGATTGATGGTAACGGAACTTCAAGTTTGTGTAATTTGCTTCCTTTTATGCCTTTTACAGTCGCACCTGTTGCAGTTGCTATGAGTTTTTCTTGAAATTCATTTCCAAGCAAATAATGTTTTAGAAATGCATTACTAAGCTTATCATTTTTGCTTCTGTACTTAATTACTCTTTGTGCTAAAGCAATATTATTTCTGTCTACCTGAGCTACAAAACCACAAGGAGCTTCCGTGGTAATTAGTACATCACCTATTTCAGGAATACCTCTACGCATAACGGTGTCATAATCATGCTCTGCAATAAATTCTTGTGATGCCGAGTAGTCAATATATCCTTGCCTGATATTTTTTGCTGTTACTAAGAAAATGCCAGTGCTAGTTTTTGTAGGTGTTTTTCCTCGATAATCCACATAGTCACAAATATCGCTTAATGCTATAAATTCAACATCCCTACCACCAAACCTCAACAACTCATCCCGATAATACTGATACTGTTTTTTTCTAGCCTCAAGTTCAGCCTCAAGTTCAGCCTCAAGTTCAGCTTCAAGTTCAGTGAATGCGTCAAGGATTTTTACGATTTCTTGTTGGATGGGTAGTGGGGGGATGGGAATTTTAAACTTTTCAATCATAGGCTTCCTAATCGAGGTGACAGCAGCAGTTACCGCATGATTATAGATAAAAGATTTAAATTGATCTGTGAAATAATAATATGCAAATTTTGTGCTAACTTTAGGGGTGGCAACATTGAAACTAATCCTATATGCCCGCTGATGCAATGCATATTTACCCTTTATGTAATGGAAAATCTCTCCAACACCACCCTCGCCAGGGATAATAATGGCTTCTTCATCAAACTCATAACTATCTATTTTTTTTATTTCTTTTGATCTTACATAAAATGGATAAGAACCACTGGGGTCTGCGTCTTGAGCGTTTCTGCTGCCAGTACCAACTGATGCAATGCCATCTATGCAAAGAAACTCAACCCCATTCGGGCAATACGTTTCAATAAAATCTTCAATCTTACTCATCACACACCTCTTTCAAGATCAGCGACAATCGCATCAATCTGTGTACGTAATTCACTTTGACGCGCAACAATTTTCTCAATATCGGCATTCAATACCTGAATATCGATCACCTCACGTTCATCTTTTGGCGCAACATAACTGCCAACGCTGATGTTGTAGTCTTTTTCTTCAATCTCTTTATGCTCAACTAATCTCGAAAAATGCTCAACGCTGTCGCGCTTGGCATATACATCTAAAATTTTCTGCATATGAATGTCATTGAGTTTGTTTTTTGCGGAGCCACGCACAAATTCTTTACTTGCATCGATAAATAACACTTTGCTATCGGACTTGTTCTTTTTGATGACTAAAATACACGTAGCAATAGTAGTACCAAAAAACAAATCCGTTGGGAGCTGTATAACTGCATCAACGTAGTTGTTGTCTACTAGATATTTTCTGATTTTCTGTTCAGCCCCTCCACGATACATCGCACCAGGGAAAGATACGATGGCAGCAGTACCATTAGTGGCAAGCCAAGAAAGACAGTGCATTACAAAAGCCAAGTCTGCTTTTGACTTAGGCGCAAGTACACCTGCGGGAGTAAACCGCTCATCATTAATTAAAAGTGAATTGGCATCGCCCTCCCATTTAATGGAGTAAGGCGGATTAGAAACAATCGCTTCAAATGGCTCATCATCCCAGTGTTTAGGATCAGTTAATGTATCGCCATGTTCAATATCAAACTTTTCATAGTTAATATCATGCAAAAACATGTTAATGCGACACAGGTTGTAAGTGGTGATATTGACTTCTTGCCCAAAGAATCCGTTTCTTACGTTATCTTTACCCAATACCTTGGCAAACTTTAATAGCAACGAGCCAGACCCACAGGCAGGGTCATAGACCTTGTTGACTTCTTTTTTACCTACCACGGTAATACGAGCTAAAAGCTCAGATACTTCTTGAGGTGTAAAAAACTCACCACCTGATTTACCTGCGTTAGCAGCGTACATGGTCATTAGATACTCATAGGCATCACCAAATAAATCAATGGTATTGTCGCCATATTCGCCGAGGTTTAAATCACCAATAGCAGCCAATAGCTTGGCTAATTTTTCATTACGTCTAACGACAGTCGCACCAAGCTTATTACTATTGACATCAAGGTCATCAAACAAGCCTTTCATATCACTTTCGCTATTCGTACCTTGCGCTGAGGCTTCAATATTCTTAAATGTTTTTTCTAAAGTTTCATTCAGGTTTCCATCTTGCTCAGCGTTTTTGCATACATTTTCAAATAACTCACTAGGGTGAATAAAAAATCCCTTTTCCTCAAGGATGAGTTCACGCCCATGCTCGGCATCTTCATCGCTTAATGTTGCGTAGTTAAAATTAAGCTCACCTGCTTCTTTTTGCTTTTCATTTATATAAGCACTTAAATTCTCTGAGATAAAGCGATAAAAAAGTATGCCTAAAACATACTGCTTAAAATCCCAACCATCGACACTGCCACGTAAATCATTGGCAATTCGCCATATTGTGGAATGTAGTGCTGCACGTTCTTGTTCTTTTTTTGTGTTTGTCATAACTTTCCCATAAATTCTAAAAATGAAGCCAATAATAAAACCAAAAACCGCCAAGGACTACTGAAAACTATATATTTACTCATAGTTATCATTAATAAATGCAAGAAAATAAGTGATATAATGCGTTTAGATAATCCTAACGCTTTAGGGAAATAATGGGCGCACACGATTTACATTTTAGAAAAATATTCAGTGACCCTGTTATGTTTGGGCAGATGTTGCAGA
>JAQCCA010000067.1 GCA_027621155.1 Pseudomonadota bacterium
TTCATCTTTATTACCCCATAATTTAGAATTTATATCTCAGCGCCAAACCAAATATATCAGCGAATCCGCGATAATCAGCAGATACTTTATTTTGCTCAATATTTGGAATATTTGCATTTGAACCGGTATACTCCGTGACATTGATACTTTGATTGAGCATGAAAATATGCTCATAGACGGCATCAATTGAGAAGTGATCATTAACATGATACGTGCCACCCAGTGTCACCCAGATGCGATTAGTATCTGGCATTCTAGCATCACGTGTTTCTGACACTGTTGGTGTTTGATCATATGCCACACCCGTTCTTACCGCCCAATGCGGCGTGATCTTATAATCCGTACCTAATGAGAACAACCAACTGTTTTTCCAGCCTAATTGCATAGTTGATGAGGTTGCATAGCCTCCTGGGGTGTCAATGGTAATTTTATCCAAAGTACTCCACATCGTATATTGTACAGTCCCTCTAACTTGCCATTTTTGGGTAACATCCTGTGTAATACCAAAATTAATCACGCCCGGTGTTCTAAATGAAGTTGATGCATTAGAAATATAACTATTATAAGGAGCACCCGGTGTTATTGGCGTACTAACTGATGGCAGTAACCACTGGCTGCCTGTGCCTTCAATATTCATTTTAACCGGTGTGCGATAACTCAAACCAAAATAAGTCGCTTTCACTGGATGAAACATCACCCCAAAAATTCCACCAACACCCCAGCCATTGCCATTAATATTAGTCGCTTGATTTGTAGGTGTAGCCAACTCACCATCATAGTTTGAAAACTCAGCACTGGCATACTGGATTTGCAAGCCCGCGGCAATCGAGATCTCTGGAATAATATTAAAGGCAATCTCAGGCGTTAGATTAACGACTTCAATCGAAGTTTTCTGTGCAGCATAGCGCACAACTGAATTATCATCATAATTTGTTGTCATTCCCCATGGTGCGGTTAATGCCACACCCACAGCTAATCGATCATTAATACGCCATGCACCATATAGGTTAGGGACGAGTGCGCCCTCAACCACACTATTTTGTGATGATGCGCCCGACACAGGATCATCTGCAAAAGGGATGGTGCTGTAATGAACACCATGACTAGCTTGTGCATTGGTCATTTTCACACTAGGTAAGATATAGCTACCGCCAAGGTAAACGCTGCTATCTTTAACAAAGCCCAAGTTAGCTGGGTTGTTAAAGATACTACTAACATCATCTGGACTCGCGGCACTTCCTGCCATCGCCATCCCTTGTAAGTAAACACTGTTCTCATTGACCTGAAAGCCTGCTGCTTCAGCATGACATGCCATAGCAAAAGCCACTGCCAAAAATGATAGCTTATGTAATTTTTTCATATTTTCCCCTCTTTCAACAAAACACATTCCTTAAGACATGTATTTAATCTACATGCAAAACAGGGCAATTGTACTGAATATAGCTGATCAGTCAAATTGACACAGGCATAATCGGAATGAAAAGGTCTCAAAAACACAATGCGCCCTCATTTTCTGGGTAATTTATCTACAAAACAGATTGGGATAATACAATGCATGCTGCACATGCATATCAACTTTCACCTTCTAACTGCTCATTTAACTCAAGCCAAATAAGCTCTTTTTCTTCAATCTCGACTTGTACTTGCTGATGTGCTTTGAGCAACTCACTTAATTGTGCCTTATCCTGATAAATCGCTTCATCCTGAAGCTGAATATCCAACGCTTCTTTTTGCGCTTGCAGCTTAGCCATTTCCTTTTCAACTTTTTTAATTTCATCCATAAGTGGCTTTAATTTTGCTTGTAATTGCGCACGTTGTTGGCGTGATTCTTTCTTATTTTTTGGCGTCTCTTGCGTATCTTTTGTTTCTTG
The DNA here is from genome assembly GCA_027621155.1 of Pseudomonadota bacterium. GTDB lineage: Bacteria > Pseudomonadota > Gammaproteobacteria > Francisellales > Francisellaceae > Caedibacter. The sequence continues at coordinate 1,872 of JAQCCA010000067.1, forward strand.
CCCCTCTGATATCCCTGCTATTTTTGGATCCTTATTATCTACAGCTTCAGACGTCACTTTTTGCTTATCTTTTTTCTTCTGCTCAAGCACATATTGATAATAATCCGTTAAATCACCATCAAAAGTAGACACCTGCCCTTGATCAACTAACCAATACTCGTCAACCGTGCTTTCTAGTAAATAACGATCATGTGATATCAACACCAAAGCACCATCAAAAGATTGCAATGCAAATGCTAAGGCTTCGCGCACTTCAATATCTAAATGGTTGGTCGGCTCATCTAGAAGTAAAAAGTTAGGCTTTTGATAAACGATTAATGCAAGCGCCAAGCGCGCCTTCTCACCACCTGAGAAACCACCAACTGCCGATAACGCCATGTCATTACTAAAGTTAAATCGCCCCAAAAACTTGCGTGCCTGCTCATCGGTAATTTTTGTATCCAAACGCTTCATGTGCGTTAAGGCAGAGGCATTAAAATCAAGTGCGTCTAATGAATGCTGGGCAAAGTAGCCAATCTTCAGATCAGGGTGTTTTTTAGCTTCGCCTTTTAATAATGGCAAATCGCCGACTAAACCTTTAACAAAGGTTGATTTACCGGCACCATTTTTACCCAAAAGCCCAATACGCATCTCTGGCAAAATCATGGTATTAAGATCACTTAAAACAACCTTATCGCCATAGCCCAACATGCTGTTTTCAAGAGTTAACAAACTACCTGTTGGCATTTTGACATTCTCAGCAAAGCTAAAGCTAAAACTTTGCTTATCATGCACGGCTTCGATACGCTGCATTTTCTCGAGCATTTTAACGCGCGATTGCGCCTGTTTTGCTTTGGATGCCTTGGCTTTAAAGCGATTAACAAAGCTTTCTAAATGAGCAATTTTCTGCTGTTGCTTAACATGTGCTTTTTGTTGCAATAGCCGCTTTTCATGATATTGCTTTTCAAAAGATGAGTAATTACCGGTATAACTATCAATGCTTTTATTTTCAATATATAACACACGCTCAACGACATTATCGAGAAATATTCGATCATGAGAAATAAGCACAATCGCACCTTGGTAATTCTGTAAATAGCGCTCAAGCCACATCACCGCGTCTAAATCTAAATGGTTTGTCGGCTCATCCAGCAATAAGATTTCGGCTTGTTGTAATAAAGCTTGAGCTAAATTCAAGCGAATACGCCAACCGCCTGATAAGGATTTAACAGGTTCATGCAGCTGCTTTGGTTCAAAGCCTAAACCATCTAACAGTTGGGCGGCTTGCGACTCCAGTTGATAGCCACCTAATGCTTCAAAATCAGCATGAAGTTGCGCATGCTCTTCATAGGCTTCATTGATCAGAGCCCTTTCCATTGCGACACTAAGCTGATGCAGCTCAGCATTACCTTGCATCACATAATTTACAACTGAAGCCTCTAAGTCATCCACTTCTTGCTTAACAGTAACGATTCGTGTGCCTTTGGCAATCTCAAGTTCACCTTGATCAGCCTGTAAGCCTTGAGCTAAGAGCATAAATAACGAGGTCTTGCCGGCGCCATTAGCACCAACAAGACCGATTTTTTGCTTATCATAAATTGCGAAACTCACATCATCAAACAATGTCTTTAAGCCGCGCTGTAATGAGATATTTTGTAATGTAATCAAGCACGAGTCTCCATAAACTCTCGCCACGATTTAACGTGAATGGGCGCATCATGCAGCTCAGCCAATGAACGTAACGTTAACTCAGCAATCTGTAAATTAGTAATCAATGGAATATGGTGATCAACAGCAAGACGTCGAATTTTAAAGCCATCGGAAAGATTATCATCACTCACATGCTGATCACGTCGTGGAATATTGATAATTAAATCCACACAGTGATCAGTAATTACCGTTTCAACGTTTGGTGCTTCAGACTCACTGATTTTATAGGTCAACTGAGTCTCAATACCTAAATCTTTAAGGTATTGATGTGTGCCTGTGGTGGTATAAATTTCCCAACCTTTCTCATGCAATCGCTTAATCTCTGGCATAAGTTTTACTTTCTTATCGCCACCAATGGATAGCAACACTTTTTTACGTTTCACAAACATTTCTGTCGCCTGCCATGATTTATAAAAAGCATCCAACAGATCATAACCAATGCATCCCACTTCACCCGTTGATGACATTTCAACGTGGGCAACAGGGTTCGCCCCCTTTAAACGGTTATACGAAAACTGCGATGTTTTAACGCCAACATAATCCAGATCAAGCGTGTTATAACGTTTTTTCTTGTATTTTCCAATAATCACTTCTGTCGCGATTTCAATAAAATTATGTCCTGTCACTTTAGAAACAAATGGGAATGATCTTGACGCACGCAGGTTACACTCAATGACCTTCAGTTTATTATCTTTGGCGATAAACTGTATGTTGAATGGACCTGAAATATTAAGGGCTTTGACAATTTTTTTAGTGATGCGTTTAGCACGACGTATGGTTTCAAGATATAAATTTTGCGGAGGTAGCACAATTGTTGCATCACCTGAGTGGACACCGGCATTTTCAACGTGCTCAGAAATAGCATAAATCACGATCTCACCATTATCAGCAACCCCATCCATTTCTAGCTCTTTAGCATTACTAATAAAATCAGAGATGACGACTGGGTACTCAGGAGATACTAACGTTGCTTCTGCTAAATATTGCTCAAGCGCATCTTCTGAGTAGATCACATTCATCGCCGCCCCTGATAATACATACGATGGGCGCACCAAAATTGGATAACCGACTTTATCTGAGAACTCTTTGGCTTTCTCCAGCGTTGTCACCGATTGCCATTCTGGTTGGTCAATGCCTAAATCATTCAACATCGTTGAGAAAATCGCACGATTCTCTGCTTTGTTAATATTCTGCGGTGAGGTACCCAAGATCGGATAACCTGCTCTTGCCAATGGCACGACCAAGTTATTGGCAATTTGCCCACCTACAGAAACAACGATGCCCTTTAGATTTTCAAAATCAGCAATATCTTGTACACGTTCAAATGTTAGCTGTTCAAAATACAAGCGATCAGATTCGTCATAATCTGTTGATACCGTTTCAGGATTTGAGTTAATAATAATTGGTGATTCACCCAATTTCTTTAAGGTATGCGCGGTTGTCACACCACACCAGTCAAACTCAACGGATGAACCGATACTATAAGGACCTGAGCCAATAATCAAGCTTGCCTCAATCTCAGACGGTTTGACATCATGCTCAATCCCGTGATACGTCATGTATAAGTAGTTTGTTTCTGCCTCAAACTCACCTGCTAAGGTGTCGATTTGTTTAACATAAGGCACAATACCTTGTGAGATACGCCAAGCGCGTAAAGCCTGTACATCCATCTCACGAAAACGCGCAATGGACTTATCAGAAAAGCCAAGCTTTTTAGCTTCTTTTAACAACTCTTTCGTCAGTGGATTGTTTAAATTCTTTAAGCGATTTTCCATCTCAGCAATGGTATGCATATGATTTAAGAACCACTTATCGATCTTTGACAACTGATAGGCTTTCTCAATATCACCACCTTGTACAAAAAAGCGATGCAGTGCGAAGATCCTGCGATCAGTCGCGCGCTCAATCTCAAGCTCAAGATCAGGAATATCAAAAGGATAGTCCGATAAATCTGCCGCACCAATATTGAGCATGCCAACAGCCTTTTGTAAGCCTTCAGGAAATGATCGCCCAATGGCCATCACCTCACCGACCGACTTCATCTCAGTACCGATAAAACGCTCTGCTTTTTTAAGCTTATGCGTATCCCAACGTGGGATTTTAACAACGATATAATCAAGCGCTGGTTCAAAATAAGCGCATGTTTTCTTGGTTACCGCATTTTGTAATTCATGCAGGTTATAGCCTAAAATCAACTTCGCCGCGATAAAAGCTAGTGGATAACCTGTAGCTTTTGACGCTAAGGCTGATGAACGTGATAAACGTGGGTTAATCTCAATCACGCGATAATCTGACGTCTCAAGATTAAATGCATATTGAATATTACACTCACCGATAATCTCAAAGTGATTAGCCACATCAATCGCGATCTTACGTAAGCGATGATACTCTTCATTGTTAAGGGACTGCGATGGTGAAACAACGATACTTTCACCCGTATGGATCCCCATTGGATCAAAGTTCTCCATGTTGCACACAGTGAGCACATTGCCTGCCATATCGCGCACAATCTCATACTCAAACTCATTCCATCCTAACAAACACTCTTCGATCAATACCTGTGAGGTAGCATTTAATACTTCAGCAACGCGATGCTTAAGCTCGCTTTCCGTTTTAACAATCCCTGAGCCCAAGCCACCTAGTGAGAAACCTGAGCGCATCATCAATGGGAAGCCTATTTCCTTAGCCGCAATAATGGCATCTTTTAATGTTGTCGCGACAAAGCTCTTGGCAGTTTTAACATTAATCTCATCTAACTTATCTTTGAAAAGTCCGCGATCTTCAGCTTCTTTGATCGTTTGCACTGAACTACCCAGCACTTTGACATTATGCAGCGCTAAAATACCCTTTTCTTCGAGTTTAAGACCCAAGTTTAACGCCGTTTGCCCGCCAAAGCTTAGCATGATCGCATCAGGCTTTTCTTTCTCAATAATTTTGGTCACATGCGCCAAGTCTAGAGGTTCAAAATAGACCTCATCCGCCATACCAGGATCGGTTTGAATGGTGGCAATATTGGGATTAACCAAGATGACTTTGATGCCTTCTTCTTTTAATGCCTTGATAGCTTGCGATCCGGAATAATCAAACTCACCTGCTTGTGAGATGCGGATTCCGCCAGAACCTAGTAGTAAAACTTTTTGAATATGCTTGAATTGCTCGCGATGATTAATCATTGAAATTTCACGTTGTCCGAGGTTACCTTATTCTAAAGAAATTTTTATGAAAGGCAATTGACGATTTTTATTTTATATCCATAACAAACATTATCTGTTAATCAATTTTAGCATTAGCTAAATAACTCAACCATAAAACCATTGACTGCACGTGTATTTTGATCAAAAGAAAGCCCCACCTGATAAATCGGCAAACCTAAATTCAAAAATTTATGGGCATAGTTTTTATCAATAATTTGTTGTAAGGCTTCTTTAGAGACATCTTTATCGCTTGCCACTTTCAGCTCAAGAATAATGACCTTGTAATCAGGGATCACAATGGATATATCAATGCGTCCAATTGAGGTGGAGTCCTCAGCAACAACATCATAACCTAGTGCGGTTAAGTAACTGTAGATCACGGTGCAATAAAAGCCTTCATAATCTTGAATGGGATTATTGCGATACCACTCATTAGGAATAGAAGCATACAAGGCAACCACGCAATCATAAAACACTTGCCAGTCATCACAAAGCAAGCTGTCACTTAAGCGGCTATTATTGACGGCATTGGCGTGTGAGTTTGTACCAATTAACGAAACGCAATTGTTAAATGATGCTTTGACTTCTAGATTAGGGTAGCCCAAGCGATAACCGATTTGCATGCCAATCGACATTTCCTCTTTGATGGTCAAGTATCCCGCCTGGAATAGTAGCGCTTCAAGTGGGATATTTTTAACATCAATGCTATCGATAAAGCGTTCCTGTACTTTATAGTTTTCAAAGTCGGGGACACGGTAGCGATATTTTTGCAGTAGCTGAATTAAAAACGAAGGCGTGCCTGTTTGAAACCAATAGTCGCGGTATTTATAACCCTTATCGATAAACAGCAAAATATCATAAGGATTATAAACCTTTTGCTGCTCAAGACCGGTAAAGTTATAACCGTTATACCATTTTTTAAGCCTATCTTTGTCGACATCGATTAAGTAGTCTTTAAATGAGAACTCAAGTTCGGTTTGTGTATAACCACATATATCCGCATAGCGCTGATCTAAGCTAATGTCCGTTAAATTATTTAATCCTGAAAATAAGCTGACTTTAGAGAACTTAGTCACACCAGTGAGAAAAACAAACTTTAAATGCGCATCATTGTCTTTAATAACGCTATAGAGCCCCTTTAATATTTCACGATTACGTATTGCTGTGTGTTCATCGGTGATCACATCTAAAATTGGTTTGTCGTATTCATCGGTGACAAAGACAACAGGCTGATTATATTTTTCATGTAATGCTCTAATCAGATAATGTAGCTGAGAGCCATAGTCTCGCTTAGGAAGTGAAAGGTCATGTGCCTTTGCATGTTCCTCTAGGGTGAATTCAATAATATCCAACGTCGTTTTTTCGCTATTATAAGCGCTTGAGCCACCAAAGCTAAAATGAATAACAGGGTAAGTTACCTCCCAATCCCAATTACTCTCGGCAAAGGTACCTTTAAATAGTGCTTTATTACCTAAAAAAAGCTGCTTTAGGGTGTCGATAGTAAGGCTTTTACCAAAACGTCTCGGGCGTGATAAAAAGAAATACCGGCCTGAGTTAATCATTTGTAACAGATGTCGAGTTTTATCAACATAGATGGCATTTCTCGTTCTAATTTGACTAAGAGTAGAGTCGCCAAGCGGCAGGTTTTTGCGTTTTATTGTCATTTATTGGTGCCAATCACTTACACTTGCGCTAAAGTTTAGCAAAATATATTGATAAAGGCGATGACTATGATTATACCCACTCCATCGTCTTGTATTTCGGCGGATCCAAAGCAACCTTAGCTTTAAATTCTGCTGTATAGCTTTTATTCTTTTTAGCTGGCATTTCTTACCTCCTGATTTGGCACACAGTTTAGCATTTTTTGAGACTCTTTTTGTGTCTCTATCTGTGGTCCAAAATATGGGGAGTATTATACTTTATCATTGAATGCTTTTTTAGTGTTGTAGCAGCAGATGTCAACTTGACACAGTTACAAACACTCTCCAAAAAAACAAAAAGCCGCAAAATATGTGGCTTAAATGTTATGGCAATTAATATGTAATTGCGTAATTACTCAGCAATAACAACCAATTTGATATCAGCATCAACATCTGAGTGTAAGTGAACTGATAGCTCGTACTCACCCAATGAACGGATGATACCTTCTGGCATGCGTACGTGACGTTTTTCAACTTCAACACCCGCAGCAGCAATAACATCAGCAACTTCTTTAGTACCAACAGAACCAAATAGTTTACCACCATCACCAGCAGCTGCTTTGATTGTGAATACTTGACCTGAGATTTTCTCAGCTTTCGCTTTAGCCGCTGTTAAACGCTCAGCTTCTAATTTTTGTAATTCTGCTTTTTGCTTTTCAAAAGCAGCAATGTTTGCTTCAGTTGCTTGAACTGCTTTGCCATAAGGCACTAAGTAGTTGCGCGCATAACCTGACTTCACATTTACAACACTACCTAGCGTGCCTAGGTTTTCTACTTTTTCTTTTAAAATAACTTGCATTGTCAAAGACCTCTAAACTTAAAGATTAGTTAAAGTGACGATCACAGTAAGGGATCAACGCTAAAAATCTTGCTCTTTTGATGGCATTAGCAAGTTGACGTTGATACTTAGTTGATGTACCTGTGATTCGACTTGGAACGATTTTGCCAGTTTCAGTGACATAACCTTTCAATGTATTTAAATCTTTGTAGTCGATCTCTTTAACGCCTTCAACGGTAAAACGACATACTTTACGACGACGATTTGGACGCATCTTTCCTCTCCTTACTCAGCCACTTGACTTGTTTCTTTAACTTCTTTTTTCTCATCTTTTGCCATCATGATTGACGGCTCAGTGATCGCTTCATTTTGGTTAAGCACTAAACGACGTAGAATCGCATCATTGTATCTGAATGATTCATTTAACTCGTTCAACGCTTCGGTATCACACTCGATATTCATCAAAATGTAATGCGCCTTGTGAAGCTTAGCGATTGGATAAGCAAGTTGACGACGCCCCCAGTCTTCTAAACGGTGAATTTTACCGCCTCTAGACTCAATGATTTCACGGTATTTTTGCAACATGTTTGGTAACTGATCGCTTTGATCAGGGTGAACCATGAACACGATTTCATAATGTTTCATAATTTTACTCCTTTCGGTTTATCGTATCTACTCTCGATAAGCTATTGCGCACCTTGAATATAAGGGCAACAGCAAAGAGCCGCGCTATTGTCACAGATAGCAGCTTAAAACTCAAGCACTATTATGTGACACAAACAAAAAAGGCTCCCAATTGGAAGCCTTTTAAATCTCTGGTGGGTGCTGAGGGGTTCGAACCCCCGACCCTCGCCTTGTAAGGGCGATGCTCTTCCAACTGAGCTATCCACC
>JAQCCA010000068.1 GCA_027621155.1 Pseudomonadota bacterium
TCAATGAATTGGTTGTTTTGGTTAGAGGTCAGGAAATGACAAGTCAGGATTTCGGACACTCTTAATGAATAATATAGCGCTTAAAAACTGGGGCTTGGATGTTCGTCCCTACACTACTAAAGAGTGGTCAGTGGCTATTGCTTTGGGCGGCCTTTGTTTTTTGATGGTCTTTAGTGCAGCGGCCTTGGTGGATGTACTTCGCTATATGGCCATATTAAAGCACAAGCCGCTTATTCAAACCAATCCCCATACAGCACTTTCATGGCTTGTTCTTTTTTTAAGTGTGACAGCGCTCATACTGACCTTTTTAATGAATAAAATCAAAGAAAAGGGGAATGTGTATTTTGTCTGTGTGACGCTTTCTTTGTTTGTCGCCTCCATTTTATCGTTTGTCTTTCATAACACCGCACAGGTTTTAACGGCAAAATATTATGCCGATTATTTCGATATTCCTTTTGGAGAGTATATGAATACGGTCTGGATAGAATATCGCTTTGATTATTTTGTATTGTTATTGCTGTTAGTCACAACGGTATTGATTCGGATTCGTTTAAAGTCTTATCGCTTAAATGTCCAAAGGGACTCGAAAGATACCTCAAAAAAACTGGGGGATGCTCAACTTGCAACAAGCCTTGAAATCACCAAATATGGTTTGAGAGCCGAAAACGGTACATTAGTGGGTAAAGATGAAAAGGGGTATTTAAGAGCAAAATTAACAGACAGGCTTATCCTGGCTTATCGTGGCGGCGGTAAGTCTTCCTCTCTTTTAATACCGCTTATTATTGATGAGATGCATACCAACAAGCTTATCACTGATATTAAAGGTGAGCTTGTGGCGGTGACGGCAAAAAAAGCGCTTGAGGCAGGACGAAATGTTTATGTAATTGATCCTTTTTCAGTTGTAAAAGAGCTTGGCGTTGATATTAAAGTAAGTGGCTTTAACCCATTGGCGCAAATTAAGCTTGATGATCCTTTATCAAGAGACAGGGCTGTTTCTGCGATGGTTTCAGCACTTAACTCAGGATCCAGTCAGGCAGAATCAGAAACGGAAAGTCACTTCTCTGAAAATGCTCAAACCCTTTTGGAAGGCTTGCTGGATTACTATTTAGACACATCAACCACGCCCACACTACCAGACTTCCATGATTATCTAATGGATATAGTTGCTGATAGAGAAGGTGAGTTATCTGATGAGCTAAATTCAGGAACGTTTAAATCAAGAGCAGCTTATGCGCTGATAAATGGAACTGGACCGAATGAGCGTGGAAGTATGAAATCTACAGCCTATAGGCAGTTACAGTTTTTACGCAGTGAAAATTTAAGAAACTGCTTTCGTGAAGATGAAGTGGATATTGCTGAATTTGTTGAGGGTGATTGTGATATTTATGTGGTACTGCCAGAAGATATGGTCAAAGCGCACTCTCGAATGGTTCGTCTGGTGATGGGGCTTGTTAAAGCAAAAATTGTTGAAACCAGTATCCATAAAATCAAAAAAAATTATTGCTTTGTATTAGATGAGCTTGGTCAGTTTGGTTATTGCCCTGATGTTGAGCAAATTATTGCAACACTTCGAGGTAGAGGCGTTAAGGTGTGGGCTTCTTTTCAAACTTTAGGTCAAATAAATCAATACAAAGATAAAGCCACCTTTAAAAGCATGCCAGTGAAGCATTTTTTTAGCAGTGATGATGTTGAAACGCTTGAATGGATTCAAAAACTGGGCGGAAAAACTACCGTTTTATCTGAAAACGTATCAAGAAACATGGGGCAGAACGCCAGACAGCTTATGAAATCAGGTTCAGAGTCCTTTTCAGTGTCTGAACAGGCCACAGATTTATTGAAATTTAATACCATAAGAGAGCTTCCCTTTGATGAACAACTGGTCTTCATCCATGGAATGAAGCCTATTCGCTGCAAAAAAGCCTTTTATTTTAAAGAGGCTTTATATAAAGGAAAATTTGATAATAACCCAATTGAAGAAAAAAACAGATAAGGAGTATAAATGTATCCGCAAAAAAATAACATAAAGTTTTCTCACTACCTGAATCCAGAGCTTTTAAAAAAACCGATTGGTTACGTGGCAGCAAAAAATAACCTTATTCTTTCTTTGCAAGGAATTACTATGGTGATGAGCAAAGAAGTTATGAGTAAAATGATTAAAGAGCAGTGGCCAAATCATAATGAACACCATGCAAAATGTGCAAGCTTCGGTGAAATTATGGACTGTCTGGAAGAAGGGGCTACGTGCTTTGTTGACGAAAAAACCAAAAAAACCATCAAAATACAGCTTAATCAACTTGGGCTTAGCCATCACTTAAGTGATAAAGGCAAAGCAATTCAGGTAGGCGGTAAGCGCATAAAAATTTATCCTTTATCTTCAGAATATATCTTCTTGCCAGAAAAAAATAATGCTGAAAATAGCATCGATAATCGAAAGCCAGTGGAAATGCCGAGTCAATCTCTTGGTGCTTTATATGAGGATAATTTCTTAGAGGCAATACAACGGACAAAAGAACTTGGATTTTCAACCGTAAATTTTGAAAAAAAAGATGATCGGGCGCTATCTGCAATCATGCCATTACTTCAAAGTAACATTAGGCATTGTGCCATTGAAGAGATTGCCTTTAAATGCAATATCATCTCACAACAGATAGTCAATTTTATTCAAGAAAACACTGGGCATAAGGCCTTTTTGACCATTGGAACCATATGGAAAAATGGGAAAGATCTCTTTTCATCAGCCAATACATTTGATGAGGGTTTCATTAAAAAAACGATTAAACAAAGAAGCGTGCCTATTGATTACTCACACCATGCATGGGTAACACTGGATACTATGGAAATCATAGATTTAACACTTGACGCATCAGAAAAACTGGTCGCAGGTAGTAATCTTGATAATGGTTATTTGGTCACAGCGGGACATCATGACGACATTAAAGATAAATTTTATGTGCCTATGCTTATCGGCAGTGATTTTTATGAGAAATATGATAACCAACGCTATCGCTTGGCAAATGCAACACTTAGCCCGATTTTCTCTTAATCAATCAGGATAAAATTTTACTTTAATAGTTAAACAATAATCATCGGCCTTCGTAGAGGCGATTGTAGAGACGACTTACAAACCCCATGGTTTTGCATTGGAGTGGAATAGTTATGCTTATACATCGCATTTATGAGGGTCGAAATTTTCTTATTTTGAAAAAATTCAGCACTGCAGTCAGTGAAGTGTTTAAGCTAAAAAGCGCTTTATCCAGATAGTGGTAGTGACCCCAGATAGCACTGGTTTGTCCTGATTTAACAACATTTGTTAACTGAGTTAACACGTAGTAACTTGGGGTTCCACCTCTAATTAAACTCAATCCCTAGTATCCCATTGCTCGCTGCTAAATTGGCAAAGCAACTCATAACTATCATTGTCGTACAACTCATCATACCCACAAATTCCTCCAAAGGCTTGAACCCAATCAAACATATAATCCTTTGCCCGCTTACTTCTGTTACTGCTTTTCATTCGTTTACTCAGCGTCTTTAAAAAGTCAGTTTTGGCTTTTTTAGCCTGCGACATAAGAAAAGAATAAAGCCTGACGCTTACCTCAACATTATCCGGCATACCTACAAAGGCGCAATGATGCTCTACTCGAAACAATCCTCCCGTTAAAAACACATGCTTGGTTCCAGCTTTAGAGCCAACAAAGTGGGCGATTTCCATGCCAAATGAAAAATAAGTGCTTCGGGTAATTTTGAATAATTTGCTTTTAACAATTTGCTCAGCCACTACCTTGCCAGAGATCACCTTCGATTCCACCAGTTCTTCAATAAAGTCATCGGTATCATGAACCAAATCCATTGAGTGATGCAGATAGCCAGTGCCGGGGAAGTGTTTTTTAAATGGCTTACCAATTTTAGCCGTTCGCCTGTCGTAAGTTTCAGCCGCCTCTCTCGCTTTTTCCTTCTTTTCTCGCTCAATACGTTTTTTGTCAAACTCAATCTGTTGTTTTTCTTTATTGATTAATAATTTGAGTTGTTGCTCAATGCTTTGATTGCGATAGTTGGCACATTCTGTCAATGTCTCATAATCTTGGTTTGAAAGCGGGGTTAACTGGTTATCGCTGCAATTAGTCGGTGGGGCAAGGGCAATATTATCTTGCTTATCAGTAAGGTCAATACTGTTAACCAAGTTAACAACGCCTTGATTGGCATAAAATCTTTTAGCTTGCTGGATTAATCCTTGGTATACTGCACCATCTGACTTATCGAAAAGATTATCAATCAGGTAAGAGCGGATCACAAACTCAGTATTGGCATTCATGTTAGTGAGTTCGTTATTTTTACCCTCCCATTTTTTTACCGCTACATGGCTTTCATATGCCACTTGAGCCGCAAAATCACGAAGCGACATACCTAAGCGAGCTCTAATAAAGCGTACCTCATTACCAATCAAAGGAAATTCTTTAACGGCAAGCTGCCTTATTAAGCAAGTGGCAACGGTTTCACTATCAATATTGGGTAACCACTCTCCGTTTTTTAGCGTCATTTCGACATCATTAAGCACGACCGGTATATCCAGTTTGGTATAATGGTAATTATTCTCTCGTTTCATTTCCATCGGCTTAAATTGTCGCCCTAATGTTCAACGCCATGCCCTTTACTGTGCGAACGTGATTTTTTGAGGCTATTAAAGTGTTTATCAATATGAATGTCCAGTTTTTTATCCGATAAAATATGCGCATTTACCGACCCCTTTCTTGCTCACTATCCAAGCTTGTTCCTTTTGCTCTGGACGAAAGACTGCGCTCAATTGTCCGTATTAGTTGTAATTTTTGGCTGCTCGATGATTTCGCAAAATTTCCTGACGATTTTTCTTCAGCATTTAAGGTCTTATCAAGAGAAATCTCTTTAATTAACTGTACCTGCTCTTGATTAAACAGTTTTTGGAGTTTTTCAAACGAGACACGCTCTTTTATGCCCTGAGTATATTTTTCTAAAGCTTTCTCAGTTTTCTTATCAATAACGACTTGATTGATATGAGCGGTAATCGCCTTGAAATCACTGACTGAGATTTCGCCATGTCGTTGAATGCGTTGTTTTATCTCACCGGAACTGAGTTCTTTATTCAAATATCGGTATTGAGGATGCAAAGACAACCGTTTTATTTTATGGCTGATAATATCCCTTGCGGCTTTTGCTTGATGCAAACGCGCTCTTGCGGATTGAAGGTTATTATTCTCTTTAAAATATTGATGAGCCGTCAGATATTGCACTATAGCTTCTTTTTCAGGTTGGGTCAGTGTCATATAGTAAGGCAAAGGTTCAAATGATGGCGCTCGTGTTTTAGCCTCCAATGATTTTTCATCAAAACGCTTTTGCCTTAAAATCTTATTAAATCTTGATTTGAGCGTTGCTTTTTCTGTCTTAGCCGGATCAAGTTTGATGCTTTGAATACAACTTTCTACACCCCTTATTTTTTCAGCCCGGGCAAATGCCTCATAAATCCAGACATGGGAGGCGTTTTCTTTGATACGCCCTTTAGCCAGATAAACAGCAGCACCTTTATCAGAAAAGGATTTGGCTTTTAATGCGGCTTCTCGCTTTTCTTTCTCAGTGTGATTATCGGTTGCAATGATAACTGTCTCAGGGCGTATCGATGCTTTTTCCAATTGTTCACTTAAGGTTTGGAGGTTGTCTAACGATGCCATAACCACCATGGCTTCTGGCTCAACAACAGCAATGGCTTTTGCGTCTAACAGATTTTGCGTAACAAAGACCTTTTTTATCTGTTCAGGTTGATTCGCAATATAAAATCCACTGGAAATCGTTTGAGAAGATTGGCTGATATTATCCAGTGGCAGCGCTGTATAATCGACCTTGCCGCTGAAATCAGTAGTTAAAGGCAGGAAAAGCGCTTTGTTTGATTCATCAAACATCAGATCATTTAAATCAACCGAAGCAAGCCCATAATTTTCTTTGATGACCTTTTCAGCCAAGGTGCAATCGATAGGTTTTCCCGCTCCTATGGCCGTGGTTGTTCGCTGATGAGCTGGTATTGCTGTTTCCTTTTCATTTTTAAGGGTTCTTGCAGGTTTTTTGTTTTTCGCTAAATGATAAGAGGCTGCCTGCTTATTGATTTTTTTCATATCAAGCTTCAATGGTTCAATAGTCTCGCTCAGCTGAGGATATTCTTTCATTAAAGAGACAATTTCAGACGCCCACTGATTTCGTTTGAAAAAGGCCTGATTCACGATCGCTTGCTCTGCGACCGGTTGAATAAGCTTCGCCTGATAATGCTTAAACTGTTTAAATATAACAGCCGACTCAAAAGCCTGTTTTTTATAACGGTAGGCCATAGTAACGAGTTGTTTTTGCTCACTGTTTTGAGAGGTCTTTAAGGTTTTTAAATAGTGGTAATGCGTTGCCTTCTCATAAATCTCCTGCTCCAAGCCCAAATAAGCAAGGCCTGCACGATATTGCTTCATATTCATCATCATATAATGCGCCATATGAAGCTTAAGCGGCTCTTTTGTCTCCTTTTGATATCGCTCGATATACTCAACGACTCTGGCATCCTGCGCCAGTCGTTTTGTATCGACTTTCTGGCTGGATAACACTGCCAGATGGGACGATAGATTTTCCATGATTTGATGGGCTTGTCGCATTCTCTGATAGGTAAAGCCTTGAGCGATAAGGATTCTCTTTTTATGGCCTTCACTGTATTTTTGCTGACATGAAAAGGCTTTTTGCCACGCCTGATAGGCCGAGCTTGCTGCAAGCTTGTAATCTTTGACCTGTTTCAGGGATTTCTTGATTTCAACCGATGCTGTCGCTTTTTTAAGGCGCTGTTCATAGTGCCAGTTCTCAAGATTGACAGACTTAAAACCCTCTTTTAATGCCGCTTGAATATGTTTTGAGAACCGCCCCATATCGGCTTTAAACTGATGGGCGAGATGATGTTTTTTAAGAATGCCTGCCCCATTAAACCCGGTATTTTGCAGTCGTTCAAATTCAATAACCTTTAATCTGTCCTGATAGGATGAGGCGTGCTGTTCAACACGTTCTTTATCCAGATGGAAAAATTGAAGTAATTCATCAGTCTTTTCACCGTTCTTTACCTTATAGGCCTGATGATCTCTATCTTGCAATAAAGAGAATAGTGTTTGTTTTTCATCATCGGGCAACACCTTGCTCTTATCAAATAACTGATTAATCTGATAGTTTAACTGGATATAGCGCATGACAGCGTTAATGTCAGCTCGATGCGCAACGCCAAGCTCCTCAATAGCCTTGTCTCGCCGTAAAACATGCGATTCATGAGTGATGTGGTTTAAAAAGGCATTCCGTTCATTTGCATCCTTGATAACCATGCAGATATGCGGATAAAACGATTTAATACTCTCGGTAAGCAGATAAGCATCGCTGTAGCTGATAGATTCACTGTTTTTGTAAAGCTCAGCCAGTCGGCGCACCATGTCAGCCTTTTGATAAAAATCAAGGGACTGCTTTAAGGTTTCTGTGGTAATTCGGTTTCGCTCACAGGCCAGTTTAAAATGGGATGGATTGTTTAATATCGTTTCTGCAAGTTGTCCGTTTTCCATTCTTAAACGATAGACTGCATCCTGATTCGACTCTGCATCAGATTTCAACAGTGCCGCCACTTCCATTCGATTATCAGAAAACTCAGCGACAATAACCGCATCCTGCCTTCGTTTTTCAATCTCCTTACGGCTCAGCTGATATGTTTTTTTATGGGTTTCAGCCTCAACGGCATCTTGCAGGCTAAATAAATAAGAAAGGCCATCATAAATTTTTGCCTTCACCCTGCTTAATTTGCCGGTCGCCCTGTTTGCTGCCTGCTCTATATCATACCCCCGCCTGGACGCATAGCTGACAGGATAATCATAAAGAGTATCATTAAGACCATGGCGACTTAATACCTCTGTAAGCTCCTGAGTATGAGAAAAGCTGTCTTGAGAGGCATAAATATTTAAGTCATACCGGTGTCTTGATCCACCAACCAATAATTTATGCCTGTCCCAGTTCCGACCATCAACCATTAAAAACGTTTCATTACCGGTATAGCCCTGTAGCTTATGGACAGTGGCCGCATAGCCATAACGATAATGTTTAAGGGCTTTAAAGCTCAAATTGATCTGTTTCCCATTGTCGAGTGTCACTAGAAGGGAATCTTCTTTAATCTCATTGACGGTAGCAAAGTGTCCATTTCTGTAGCCCATCTCATAATCGTTTTTGGTAAACAGTAAACGCTCACCCACAGCTATATGACGCCCTCCGATATTGATACCTCTATCTAAAAGCCCACGCTCAATAAGCTTCTCTCGTGCCTTAAGGTTAAGCGTATCGACCGCCTCATTGGTAAATGCAGCAATCACCAGACCATCGAGGGATTTGTCGTCCTGCTTTGACACACTTGTTATCCAGTCAGCCAGCAGGTTCTCTTGTGCCTCATCGTCTTTTGCTGAAAAGTGAATGCGTCCATGGTCTTCATATAAGGCCAGCCCTTTAGCCGTCTGATTGGTTTCAAAGTAGTAGGTCGCCTCTTTCTGCCAGTCCACTTTCTGCCGGACAATTTCATCAAGATAAACCGCTCCAACTTCTTCAACCATCGCTCTGAAAGAAGCGCCACGGCCTACAGGTTGGGTTTGTTCTATATCCCCCACGCCGGTAAATTTCGCACCCTGCGTTCGTGCAATTTTAAGTACCTCGTCCATATCATCCATCGAGGTCATGCCCATCTCATCCATGACCAGTACCGTTTGTGAGTCGATGGTAATTTTTCCGGATTGAACGCCTTTCAAAAAGCCGGCTATCGTATAAGACTTAATCCCGGTTTCATCTTCAAGGCCAGCAGTGGCCTTGCCTGATGTAGACAGCCCGATGACTTTTAAATGTTGTTCATCCCATACTTTTTTGGCGGCATTTAATAAATAAGTTTTTCCGGTTCCGGCATAACCGCAAACCAGCGCAATGTCCTTATTGGATGTCAGGTGAATAATCGCTCTTTGCTGCGACTCATTTAAACCAAAATCGTTGGAGACAGTCTTGGCTGCTTCATACCGACAACTGGATAAAGATGTCTCGGAAAGGCTGGCCGCATTTGAAATAATCCGGCTTTCCATTTCAAACGCTCTTCGAGAAACAAAATGCTCACGCCCATCATCACCTAAACCAAGATACATAATATCATCATGAGTGATGACACGTTGATACAGTTCATCAAACAGATCGTTATCCTTGGATTTATCAAGAACAATGGATTTAATTTGCTTCTCATTAAGAATATGAAATTCATCTTGCAAAAGATTTAGGATATTATCAGCAATGGCCTGTGTTTCATCCTTCTCAGATTGAGAGTTCGAGTAAGAATTCTCAACAATTGAAACCACATTCCGAGATTCTTCTCGCACTAACTCCCCTGAAAAAACAACATGCTCCTGCGAGAGTTTTTTCGTTAAAATATGTGGATTATCGATTATTTTTTTAGCATTATCCAAGGCAATCAAACGATTTTCATTTTGCTTTCTGTGGGTTATCACTTCCTGCTCTGCATACTTAAACTTACCAACCTTAACCGTTGGTGTTAAATCAATTCCCCGATCTTGATAACTTCTGTGATCAATACGTTGATGAATACCGCATTCTTGCATTTTGCGATTCGCATAATCAGCCCATGCCTCCCTTGCTCTAACCACTTCATTTGATAATTGCTGTCTTGTTAATCGATGCTTTTTATCAAAACCTGTCTCGCTCAATGGTCTTGTTGGAAAGATAACATGAATGTGATGATTGCCCTCATCCCAGTGAATTGCCACATCACAAAAAAGGCCATTTTGGCAAAGCTCATTTTGAACAAATTCTTCTGTTAACGATATAGCATCTTCAAGTTTTAAATCATTAGGAAGGGCAATATCATCATGGTAATAAAGCTGTGAATCACACCTGTTTTCAATGAACTCAATCTGATTCCACGCATAATTGGAAAATTGCTCGCCGGTTTTATCCTCATGAGCTATTCCCTGTGAATCTTTCACGTTTTGATATCGAAGAAGGCGTGCCCATTCAGGCGCATCGATGGGTAATAAAGTGTTTTTATAAACAACGTTTT
>JAQCCA010000069.1 GCA_027621155.1 Pseudomonadota bacterium
GACCCCTTCATGCAATATGGTCTTGTGGCTGCCGAAGAAGCATGGCAAGACGCAGGCATCACGGTAACCGACGAGAATTGCCGCCGCATCGGTGTATCGATGTCTTCAGGCATTGGTGGACTTGGTGAGCTTGAGGCAACACGTGTTGTTATCGACACTAAAGGCCCGAAGCGGATGTCGCCTTTTTGTATTCCAGCAACGATTATAAACCTTATCTCTGGCAATTTCTCGATCAAGCACAACCTAAGAGGTCCAAATACCGCAGTCGTTACCGCTTGCACAACGGGTGCACACAATATCGGTATGGCAGCACGTATGATCGCTTATGGCGATGCCGATGTGATGATTGCCGGTGGTGCTGACAAAGCCAATACTGCTATCGGAATTGGCGGATTTGCAGCAGCTCGTGCGTTATCTGAGCGCAACCATGATCCAAAAGGCGCATCACGCCCGTGGGATAAAGATCGTGATGGCTTTGTGCTCTCTAATGGTGCAGCAGCTGTTGTATTAGAAGAATACGAGCACGCTAAAAAGCGAGGTGCCAAAATTTATGGTGAACTTATTGGTTATGCTATGAACGCTGATGCTTTTCATATCACCAGCCCAAGTGGCGAAGGTGGTTATGAGTGTATGCAACTAGCTCTTGGAGATGCAGGTATCAATGCTGATCAAGTGCAATATATCAATGCGCATGGCACATCAACGCCAGCTGGTGATGTTAAAGAAAGCCAAGCAGCTGAAAAGCTTATGGGTAATCACGCTAAAAATATCGTCATGAGTTCAACCAAGTCGATGACGGGACATATGTTGGGAGCAGCCGGAGCCATTGAAGCCATCTTCTCATTACTTGCTATTCGTGACCAAGTTGCACCGCCAACCATCAACCTTGATCATGTTGATGAAGGCTGTAACTTGGATTATGCAGCACACCAAGCAAAACCAATGAAAATTGACATTGCCATGTCTAACTCATTTGGTTTTGGCGGCACCAATGGCACGCTTGTGTTCAAGAAAATCTAAAACAGACACACCAAACATATCTACTGGATTTATTTTTTATCTGCTATCCTCTACATACCTTTAGACAATGACATGGAGATTGATTGCAGATGTCCTTAAAGCGTTTGTTTCCTATTATCCTTTTAATTATCGGTTTAATCATCTTTTTTGCTTTAGGTGGCGAGCATTATCTGTCCCTTGAGACCTTAGCGATGTATTATCAAAACTTACAAGCGTTTACCCAACAACACTATTTTTTAAGTGTGCTGAGCTTTATGCTTGCTTATATCATTATTGTTGCGTTCTCAATCCCAGGAGCAACGATTATGACGCTGTTGGGCGGATTTCTTTTTGGTGTTTTCTTTGGCGCTATTTGGACCATTCTTGCTGCTACCATTGGTGCAACGATTACCTACTTAGCCGTACGTATGGCATTTGCTGAAAGTTTAAAACACAAAGCTTCAGGCAGTATTGCCAAAATGCGCAATGGCTTTCAAAAAAATGAGTTTAATTATTTATTGTTCTTAAGACTCTTACCTATCTTCCCATTTTTTATTATCAATATTGCCGCGGGTGTCTTAGGCGTCAGTCTACGCCATTTTTTTATAGGCACACTCCTTGGCATCATCCCTGTCACCTTTATTTATGCTTGGGTTGGCAGTGGTCTGGGCTTTGCCCTTGAACAAGGACACGCGCTTAATCTTAAAATCATTTTCTCGCTACAAATACTATTACCTATCTGTGCCTTGGCATTATTATCTTTAGTGCCGATTATTTATAAAAAACTCAAAAACAGCCGCAAGCTACAAGCTAACCCACATAAGGAGTAATTATGTCAAATACTCAACATTTAAACCCTTTAAAATGTGATATTTGCATTATTGGTGCTGGATCTGGTGGTCTCTCAGTGGCTGCGGCAGCTGCACAGATGGGAGCTAATGTCATATTGTGTGAGGGTAACAAAATGGGAGGAGATTGCCTAAACTCGGGTTGCGTGCCATCAAAAGCTTTGATCGAAGCATCGCGCAGCATGGCACATATCATGAAAGCTGAGCAATTCGGTATTGACAGTCAAACAGCTATTGATTTTAAGGCTATACACCAACATATCTATCGCGTGATTGAAACGATTGCGCCGCATGACTCTATCGAGCGTTTTGAATCACTCGGTGTGAAAGTTATCTCTGCCTATGCACACTTTATTGACTGCAAAACCATTCAAGCAGGTGAGCATCTTATTCATGCCAAATATATTGTCATCGCCACTGGTTCGCGTGCACGCATTTTGCCTATTTCTGGACTTAGTCAGATTAATTATCTTACTAACGAGACCATTTTTGATCTTACCGAAAAACCTGAACATATTGTAATCGTTGGAGGCGGTCCCATTGGTTGCGAGATCGCCCAAAGTTACGCACTTTTAGGCACTAAAGTCACTTTACTTGAAGCTAGCACTGAAATCCTAGGAGCTGCCGATAGAGATTGCAAAACCGTTGTTATCAATGCATTTAATGATCTTAAGATCAATGTCATTACTGAGGTCAAAATTGATAGCTTTAGCCAAGATAGTGACGGATTAAAATACATTCACTATCAACACGACAATTATCATCGCAAACTCACCGCATCCCATGTACTGATTGCCACTGGTCGCACCCCCAATATTGAAAAGCTGCATCTTGAGCAAGCCAACATCAACCACACAGTGCGTGGCATCACCGTTGATGCACGCTTACGCACCAATCATAAGCATATCTACGCCATTGGTGATATTGCGAGTCCTTTACAATTCACACACATGGCAAGCTATCATGCTGGCATTGTCATTCAAAACATATTATTCAAACTACCCGCAAAAGTTGATTACTCAAGCTTCCCTTGGGTTGTCTATACCACACCAGAGATCGCGCACACGGGTCTTGCAATCCAAGAAGCACAACAACAAAACCTCCAAGTTTTAACGCTCAGCTTTAAAGACAATGATCGCGCGCAAGCATCACTTGCAACAGAAGGGATGATTAAAGTTGCCGTTAATCATAAAGGGCAGATCTTAGGTGTCTCAATTGTGGGTGAAAACGCTGGTGAGCTCATCTCACCATGGACACTAGCAATCAAAAACAACTTACGGATTAAACATATGGCAAGCCTTATCACTCCCTACCCGACTTTAAGTGAAATCAATAAACGTGTTGCTGGCAGTTTTTATACACCTAAGCTCTATAGTGCTAAAATACGCAAACTTGTGCAGTTTTTAATGAAGTGGTTCTAACAATGATTGAATCAAGTCTGCGCCCACTGTTTCAAAGAGTTTTTATTCAACCCCTTCTGCATATCGGCGCGCGCCACCTACCTGCTAATGCCATTACCATCGCTTCCTTGATCACAGGCTTTATGAGTGCTGCCTTTTTAAGTGCTGAATTTAACTTCATGGCTATTTTGTGGCTACTTATTTCAGGTTACCTAGATATCCTTGATGGCTCGGTTGCTCGTATACAAAACAATAGCACACATTTTGGTACCGTTCTTGATATTCTCAGTGATCGACTGGTTGAATCATTTATCGTTATCGCCCTTTTTATACGTGATCCAACCTTGGCTTTTGTATGTTTATTAATGATGATGTCAATGCTTGTCTGTGTCAGCAGTTTCCTATTGGTTGGCATTTTTTCAGAAAAACAATCGGAAAAAAGCTTTTATTATAGTCCTGGTCTTATGGAGCGTGCCGAGGCTTTTATCTTTTTTATCGCGATGATTATCTTTAACCAATTTTCCCTGATCATCGGTATTGTTTTCACACTTTTAGTGTTATGGACAACAGGCGTTCGCGTGTATCAATTTTACAAACAAAGCAACGAGAGTAAATAAATTTAATTTATACCACAAATAATGCTAATGCCTCTGTTCGATAGCAGGCAAAATTGTTATTATCTTGCGGGTGAAAATACTACGAAATCTACTCGCTAAATCATAAGGAGAAATAATTCATGTCAAATGGTTCAAATAAAAGTGTACGCGTTACGGTAACAGGGGCTGCTGGTAATATTGGCTATGCAGTCATTTTCAGAATCGCTTCAGGTGAAATGTTTGGTAAAGATGTTAATGTACACCTTAACTTATTGGAATTAGAGCAAACATTGCCAACATTACAGGGCGTTAAAATGGAGCTTGATGATTGTGCATTCCCATTATTAAAAAGTGTTACGTGCACAGCAGATGTTAATGAAGCGGTTAAAGATGCTAACTGGGTATTGATGATTGGCGCGGTTCCTCGCAAAGCGGGAATGGAGCGCTCTGACTTATTAGGTGTTAATGGTAAAATTTTCAAACCAATGGGTGAAGCTATTAGCAAGAATGCTGCTAAAGATGTCCGTGTTTTAGCCGTTGGTAACCCTTGTAATACGAATGCATTGATCACAATGATGAATGCACATAATGTCCCTAATGATCGCTTCTTTGCAATGATTTCACTTGATGAGAACCGCGCACGTAAGCAACTTGCGATTAAAGCTGGTGTTGATGTTACTGAAGTGAAAAAAATGACCATTTGGGGTAACCACTCAGCAACACAATTCCCTGATTTTGCCCATGCTGAAATTGCTGGTAACCCTGCAACTGATGTCATTACTGATCGCAAATGGTTAGAAGAAGAGTTCATTCCAATGGTTCAACAACGTGGTGCTGCGGTCATTAAAGCGCGTGGTGCATCTTCTGCGGCTTCTGCAGCAAATGCTGTTATTACTAGCGTTAGAGGGATTATTTTTGACACGCCAGCAGGTGAAACAGTCTCAATTGCAAAAGTTTCAAATGGTGAGTACGGTGTTGATAAAGGGCTTATTTTTGCTATGCCTTGTGTTGTTAAAAATGGTGAGATCAAAGTTGTCGAAGGCATTACACAGGACGCATTTGGTCAAAAGGCTTTTAATAATACACTTGATGAGCTTCGCCATGAGCGCGATATCGTCAAAGAAGCTGGATTAATTTAACTTAAGCCATCACCCCATTAGCATACTTCTTTATGCTAACCTATCTTCTTGATGCTTAAGCGTAATGGCCCATCATAAAATCGCTGGATCCTCACAAATTACAACGCAAAAAATTCTGTAAAATGCTTTGTGATGAGTATATTCTAATGACACTTCGGAATTAAATACACTAAGCAATATGCTAAGCCTTATACAGCGTGTTACTCACGCTTCTGTTACCGTCGACAATGATCAAATTGCTCATATTGCCCAAGGTATTATGGCACTTATCTGTATCGAAGAAAAAGATGAGCAAAAAGAATATGACAAAATGGCACATAAGCTTTTGAATCAACGCATTTTTGAAGATGATCATGGCAAGCTTAACAAGAGCCTTATTGATATCAGTGGCGAGTTGTTACTTGTGCCGCAATTCACACTGGCTGCTGATACTGATCGAGGTTTACGCCCGAGCTTTTCAGCAGCATGTCCACCGCAGATTGCCAAAGCAAAATTTGCTGAATTTCATGCTGATATTACGCAAAAATATGCACACATTCAACAAGGGCAATTTGGCGCTAATATGCAAGTATCACTCACCAATGATGGACCCATTACATTATGGCTAAAGGTATAAAATCATGACAGAAATGAAAGAAATAACAAAAGAGCCAACACGTCGTATTTGTATTATTGGTGGTCATGGCGCGATGGGGCAATGCCTAGCTTTTTTTCTTGCGCAACTGACAAATTATGAAATCACCCTTTTTGGTGAAGATGATTGGCAAGAGGCACAAACACTTCTTCAAAACCAAGATATGGTGATTATCAGTACACCGATTGCTCTTACTGATGAGATCATTGCAAAAGCTTCCGAGTATATTAGCGCTGAGACTATACTCGCGGACTTAACAAGTATTAAATCAGCACCAATGACCAAAATGCTAAGCGCACATCGTGGTGCTGTTGTTGGACTTCATCCCATTTTCGGACCAACCGTCACCAATAGCAATAAACAGGTGATTGTTTACTGCGATGGACGCGACTCTCAACATTATCATTGGTTTATTAACGATCTGATCATTCTAGGATTTACACTTAAAAAAATGACCGCAAGCGCACATGACCAAGCAATGACATTTATCCAAGGTATTGAACATTTCTCCGTATTTTGCATGGGAATGTTCTTAAAACAACATAATATCCATTTGGAAGAATTAATGGCAATCTCAAGCCCTGTTTACAAAATGGAGCTTAATATTATTGGACGCTTATTTAGTCAGGATGCCGACTTATATGCCAATATTATTGCCTCTGACCATGAGCGCTTAAATAGCATTCATGATTATGCCCAATTGATTTTAAAACAAATCGAACAATTAAAATCAACCAATGGCAAATTTGAATTTAGTCAGCAGTTTAATGATGTGAAAGAATGGATGGGCGAATTTGCTGATAAAGCCTATCAAGAAAGTGATCGCTTGCTTGGCATCAAACCATTAGCATAAACAACTGGAGTTACTATTTTTATGAATAATACGATTCTTGTCATGGGTGCCGGTTCATGGGGCACAGCTCTTTCATTACAACTAGCACGCGTTGGTCATATGGTTTATATCCACTCATGGAAAGACACACACAACACACAAATGATTCGTGATAAACATAATCACAGCTACTTGCCTGATATTGATTTCCCAGCAAATTTAATTGCCATCAATGATTGGCAAAGTGTTATCCATCAATGTGATGACATTTTAATGGCAACACCAAGTGTCGGCTTTGTCAAAACACTAGAAGCGATCAAACCGCATTTAAACAACACACAAGGTGTGATTTCAGCAACAAAAGGCTTTTGCCATCATAGTTATCAACTATTAGACCAAATGGCTGAAGATATCTTAAAAGAGAATTCTTTTGGTTTAATCACCGGACCCAGTTTTGCCAAAGAAGTCGCTAAAGGCTTACCTACTGCCATTTTGGCTGCTTCTAAGCGCAATGATTATGCCAAACATATTCAACTGCTTTTTAATAGTGATAATTTTCGCTGTTATACCTCAACAGATGTTACCGGTGCTGAAATCGGTGGGGCTGTTAAAAACGCGCTTGCCATTGCTTGTGGTATCTCAGACGGTCTTGGCTTTGGCGCTAACGCGCGTGCTGGCTTAATTACTCGTGGACTTAATGAACTGACCCAGTTAGGTTTAACATTAGGTGGGAAACTAGAGACTTTTTATGGCTTAAGCGGGCTTGGTGACCTATTATTAACCTGCACTGATAACCAATCGCGTAATCGCCGCTTTGGCGTACTTGTCGGTCAAGGCAAAAGCATTGATGAAGCTTGCAACGAAGTCAAGCAAGTGGTTGAGGGAATTGCTTCAGCGAATGCTGTCTATAAGTTGGCACAAAAGCACAATGTGTCAATGCCAATCGTTGAAGCGGTTTATAGCATTCTCCACGAAAATCAAGATATGCGCGCAACAGCTCATGCACTATTAACTAGGTCCCTTAAGGCAGAAAACTGATATTTTTGATAACTGCTATTCGGATCAAGCTCAAATATAACAACCTACCGTCACTCTCGGACTTGATCCAATAATCTAAAACAGAGCTGATAATACTTGTATCGCTACTGAGTACTTTATGCTTTTTTGACAAACTCTGATTTCAACTTCATCGCGCCAATACCATCAATTTTACAATCGATATCATGATTACCATCAACTAAGCGAATATTTTTAACTTTAGTGCCAACTTTAACAACTAATGATGAACCTTTCACTTTTAAATCTTTAATGACCGTAATGCTATCACCATCTTGTAAAGGCGTGCCATACGCATCTTTTTTGACATCAGTGGCTTCTTCCATGTCAGCATTGATTTGCCATTCATAAGCACATTCAGGGCAGATGAGCATTTCACCATCTTGATAAACATATTCACTTTGACATTGTGGGCAATGAGGTAATTGCATTATTTTTCCTTATTTTATAACAACATAGCTGCAACTAATTGCCCTTCGACTTCGCTCAGGGAACGATGAATGCCTTTAAGACGAGGGTGTTTAGTTGCAACAAAAATAAAAGCCCTTTTAATTTAATTAAAAGAGCTTTCATATTCTTAAGTGTCGCTAGTATAACAAAGATTCTAAAAACCCAACACCTATGTTTGCGGTTGCGTCACACCTGCAATTACTTTTGGAATATCACCAACGCTTGGTATCGTACCAATATTGGGATCAACCCAATCGCTCAATGTTGGCAAGGTGACATTGCTATCGGTGCCTGCTTGGGTAATTAGTGTTTGTAGATCACTGATACATGCATCTCTTGCTGCTCCTACTGCAAGTGGAAGTAAGTTTTGCGCAATACCTAACTGCTTGACAAAATAGCTGACATTAGCATTTGCTGTTTGTGTAAGCTCAGTCCCTGTTGGCACATTATAATCAGGCACACAAATCTGATCGTTGCCACCACATTGCGGCTGTAAGGTATTATCTAAGCGACTATAACATTTACCTGGAATACCGTTTAACTGCCCAAAGGATTCATACTCGATAAAGCGACTACCCTGACCATCATTGTAGGTTAAGCTAATCGGGGGCTCAAAACTACTAATGCTATTGTCACTGGTTGCTTTGAAAGTGTAGAACTTATTCCACGGTTGTGGTCCACTTTGCCAAGTGTACTTTTGGGTAATGGTGCCATTGTATAAACTATCAATATTCGTACCAACATTAACTGTATTTGGTACCATCTCACCAACCCATAAATTATCAGTTGTTGAGGTCACCGGCATACCATTTGGATCTAATAATGTATAGGCATTATTAGTAGCTAAAATATTTTTATTAATCGTATAGGTTAAATAGAAATTAGGAGATCCTGAGCTATCCCACGCTGGATATTTAGTTTCCCATTGTGCTGAAGCATTATCCCACACTGGACAATTGTTATAGCAATGCAGTATTAAAGTATCATCTGCTGCCGTTGGCGCAATAAGTGCATTGGTCCACACCACTAATTGTGTGCTATTGGTTGGCAGCACAACTTGATTATTTTGATCACGCATTGGAATATTGGTAAAGCCACCGCCACCAACACCATCAATCGATACATTTAAACTATAGTTTTGACCTAGATAGCTCGTTTGCAGCTCTGAGTTTGAAATAGCTACTGCAGGTGTTGTAGGGGTAAAGCTACAACCATTTTGATCACAGCTATCCTCACCGACTTTGTCAAACTGTTGAGTCGTTGCATTCCATAATACAATCGCTGTGGCTTGATTTTGATTAAGTGCATGTAGACGTAAACGTGTCCCTGCTAACTGGCCTAAAGTAATTGAACGCGCAGTTTGCAACTCAAGCCTTCCTGGACCCACTTCAATGGTACCAGCAGTTGTTGCGCCTGTTTGCATATCTTTTTTCGTGGCAGCCGTGCCATCAGCAACCGTTGGGTTACCCGGCAACCATAACCCATAAAAACTTAACCAACCACGTTTTGTTTCATTATTGATCGTAATTTCAACGGGAAATCCACCGGAATCACGGTTAACGCGGCTACCATTAGGGTTATATAAACCATAGCGATAAACGCTTGTGGTGTAATTATTGCGATCATAGCAAATCTCAGCCTGACCATTAGTTAAATCGGCACGTGTGACCAGATTTTCTAAATGGCTGCTATTAAAAGCAATTTTTGCCAACATCGAGCTTTGATTAAAAACACTTGAAATCTGACCATAACCCGTATTTTCAGCGGTTTGGATAAAGGCTAAAGCGACATTGCGACTATTATTCGTAATACCTTCCGTTTCAAAGTATTTCACCAAAGCACGTCCATTGGTCGCCTGTGAAGCACTAATAAATCCTCTAAACTGCGGCGTTGTGCGATTTAGCACGCCATTAACATACGGATAAGACACATAGTTTAAACTGAACACACCATAAGGATTAAGTGTCGTTGGTGTTTCCGTTGCCACTAATTTGCCTTCAATCGTAACTACCCAGCAGGTTAGATTTTGATAAATCGTAATTTTTGGCAATTTTTATCGATTTAATGTTTTCATTTGCCAATAAATATGGCGTAATTTGATTGATGGATATGACACTAGAAAAAAT